>NZ_NFKO01000015.1:0-50131 GCF_002160435.1 Pseudoflavonifractor sp. An176
CACCCCCACGGTGGCCCCCACGCCCAACCCCTATGAGGAGGAGGCGGAGGCCTTTGTGGAGACCTTCTCCCAGGACCACCCCGGCTATGAGCTGCTGGACTACGCCGTGGGCAGCCCGGACACCGCCCCCATCCATGCGGCTGTCATCGCCAAAGACACCGAGAGCGGCTCCTCCTCCACCCTGTTCCTTCTGGGTGACAACGGCGTGACCCAGCAGTTGGAGCTGGCCCAAGACTCCTACACCGTCTACCGGGAGGAGGACGGCATCACCCTGGAAGGGAATGTAGTCCACCTATCCCTGGATCTGTCCATCCCAGCTGCCGCCTCCCTGTGGGAGATTCACGACTATGCCATCACCGTCACCCAGGACGAGAACGGCATCCAGAATACCAATCAGGACACCATCCGCAGCGAATAAGCAGAAAAATACCCCTGAGACTCGTTTGTGCGTCTCAGGGGTATTTTTTTCGGTTATTTGCCCGTCTGGCGCTTGATGACCTTCAGGCGCACAAACTCTTCCCGTTCCTTTTCCTCCAACGCCTCGGTGATGAAGCGAATGGTGTTGTCCAGGTCGGGGATGACGATGTTTTTCAGGGCGTTGGCCCGCTTCTGGGCCTTCTTGATGGCCTGGGCCAGGCGGTAGATGGAGATCTCCACCTCCGCCATACGCCGGGTCAAATCCTTGACCTTGGCAAACTGGATGTAGGCCTGGTCGAAGGCGGGGGACGTATAGGCAAAGCCATAGGTGGGGCTTAAAGGCGGGGTGTTGTCCGGGATGTGGGGCAGCTCCACCCCCATCACCGAGCGCCAGCGCACGTCCAGACTGTTGTCCGGCTCCACGCCCTCCGCGATGCGGTCGCACAGGCCCAGCTCGATGTTTGCCTTGGCCAGGGCGATATAGGCGGACTGGAAGACCTGGTCAATCTCCCGCTGGATGCGGGAGGCGTCCTCCATCAGTGTCATCATTTCACGGACCAGAATGTTCCGCTTCCGGTCCATCAGCTCATAGCCGGTGGTTGCCAGCGCCCGGGAGCGCTTGGCGGCCATGAGGTTACCCTTGGTGGGCAGAATGGCAGCCATTGGGCCACCCCCTTTCCGTCACGTGTCCCATCACAGCTCGCCCAGGGACTCGAAGGCCCCTTCCTTGTAGTGCTCTTCCAGCTCCTTGTCGCTGATGCGGTCCAGCTCGCCTTTGGGCAGGATGGACAGCAGGGCCCAGCCCAGCTCCAGGGTCTGCTCCAGGGTGCGGTCCTCCTGCTGGCCCTGGCGGACAAAGTACTGCTCGAAGGCCCGGCCAAAGCGCAGGTACTGCTGGTCCAGGGGGGACAGCTCATCCTCGCCGATGACCGAGGCCAGGCTGCGGGCGTCCTGTACCTTGGAGTAGGAGGCAAACAGCTGGTTGGACAGGGCGGGATGGTCGGCCCGGGTGTAGCCCTCGCCGATGCCGTCCTTCATCAGACGGGACAGAGAGGACAGGATGTTGATGGGGGGATAGACCCCGGACTGGTCCATGTTCCGGTCCAGCACGATCTGGCCCTCAGTGATGTAGCCCGTCAGGTCGGGGATGGGGTGGGTGATGTCGTCGTTGGGCATGGTGAGGATGGGCACCTGGGTCACCGAGCCCTTCTTGCCCACGATCATGCCCGCCCGCTCGTACAGAGAGGCCAGGTCGGAGTACAGGTAGGCGGGAAAGCCCTTACGGGAGGGAATCTCGCCCTTGGAGGAGGAGAACTCACGCACGGCCTCGCAGTAGGAGGTCATGTCGGTCATCACCACCAGCACGTGATAGCCGTGGTTGAAGGCCAGATACTCGGCGGCGGTGAGGGCGCAGCGGGGGGTGAGGATACGCTCAATGATGGGGTCGGAGGCCAGGTTCAGGAACATGGCCACCCGGGGCAGAGCCCCGGACTCCTCAAAGTTGCGGCGGAAGAACTCGGCCACGTCGTTTTTCACGCCCATGGCGGCAAAGACGATGGCGAACTCCCCGTCGTCCCCGGCCACGTGGGCCTGGCGTACCATCTGGGCGGCCAGCTCGTTGTGAGCCATACCAGCGCCAGAGAAGATGGGCAGCTTCTGGCCACGAATCAGGGTAGACGTGCCGTCGATGGCGGATACGCCGGTGTAGATGCAGCTGCGGGGGTACTGGCGGCTCACCGGGTTGATGGCGGAGCCGTTGATGTTGCGCCGCTCGTCGGGGTACAGCTCGCCCAGGCCGTCAATGGGGCGGCCCGCGCCGTCAAAGACACGGCCCAGCATCTCCTTGGACAGGGCAATGTCCATGGGCTTTCCGGTGAAGTGGGTGGAGGTGTTCTCCAGAGAGATGCCACGGGTGCCCTCAAACACCTGGAGCACCGCCCGGTCGCCCTCGATGAGAATGACACGGCCATAGCGGCGGGAGCCGTCGGCCATCACCAGCTCGGCCATCTCGTCGTAAGACACGCCGGAGACCCCTTCCAGGGCCACCAGGGAGCCGTTCAGGTCAGATAGTCCGGTATATTCCAATCTCATGGCAGTCACCTCAGCTATTGGCAGTGTTGACCTGCTCCAGGGCTTTGTCGATCATGGCGGCATAGTCGTCGAACTTGGACAGGTCTTCGTTGGGAATCTCGTACTTCATCTTCACCACCGTGTCAAAGATGCCGGTGGCGGTGTACTGGGACAGGGGGATGGAGCGGTCAATGCCCTCCTTCACCCCGTCGTAGAGGCGCAGAATGGTCTGCATCATCAGCAGCTGCTTTTTCAGGGGCACGTAGGTGTCCACCGGGTTATAGGAGTTCTGCTGGAGGAAGCCCAGGCGGATGAGGCGGGCAGTCTCCATGATGAGCTTCTGGTTTTCAGGGAGAATGTCCGAGCCAATGAGCTTGACGATCTCCATGAGCTGGCTCTCCTCCCGCAGCAGGTTGGCAATGCGCTGACGGCAGGGGGCGAAGTCCGGGGAGACGTTCTCACTGTACCAGTCCTTAAAATCCACGGTGTACTCCGAGTAGGAGTTGAGCCAGTTGATGGAGGGGAAGTGCCGGGCGTAGGCCAGGCTGCGGTCCAGGGCCCAGAAGCAGCGGACAAAGCGCTTGGTGTTCTGGGTCACCGGCTCGGAGAAGTCGCCGCCCTGGGGGGACACGGCGCCGATGACGGTGACGGAGCCCTCCTTGCCCTCCAACGTCTCCACATAGCCCGCCCGCTCATAGAACTCGGCCAGACGGGAGGCCAGGTAGGCGGGGAAGCCCTCTTCGGCGGGCATCTCCTCCAGGCGGCCGGAGATCTCACGGAGCGCCTCGGCCCAGCGGGAGGTGGAGTCGGCCATGAGGGCCACGTGGTAGCCCATGTCCCGGTAATACTCGGCGATGGTCATGCCGGTGTACACCGAAGCCTCACGGGCGGCCACCGGCATGTTGGAGGTGTTGGCAATCAAGATGGTACGGTTCATCAGGGGCAGCCCGGTGCGGGGGTCCTTCAACTCGGAGAACTCCTCCAGGGCCTGGGTCATCTCGTTGCCACGCTCGCCGCAGCCTAAGTAGACGATGATGTCTGCGTCCGACCACTTGGCCAGCTGGTGCTGGGTCATGGTCTTGCCGGCGCCGAAGGGGCCGGGGATGGCGGCGGCGCCCCCCTTGCCGATGGGGAAGAGGGTGTCCAGAATCCGCTGACCCGTGATGAGGGGGCGGTGGATGGGCAGACGCTGGGCGATGGGCCGGGCGCCTCGAATGGTGCACCGGGTGGCCAGTTTCAGACTCGTCACCTTGCCTCGGGCATCGGTGACCTCCACCAGCACGTCCTCCACGGTGTAGGGGCCATTGGGCATCACCCGGGTGACGGTGCCGTTGAGTCCGGCGGGGGTGAGGCAGCGGTGGAGGATGGCGGAGGTCTCCTGGCACTGGGCGTAGAGGGTGCCGGGCTTGACGGGGTCTCCCTCTTTCACGGTGATCTCCACGTCCCATTTCTTGGAGAGGTCCAGGGCGGGGATGTTGACCCCTCGACCCAGGAAGGGGCCGGAGATGGCCTCCAGGCTCTTCAAGGGGCGGGCAATGCCGTCGAAGATGTTGCCCAGCAGGCCGGGGCCCAGCATCAGGGCCATGGGGGACCCGGTGGTGGTGACCGGCTGACCGGGGGCCAGTCCGGCGGTGTCCTCGTACACCTGCACGGTGGTCATGTCCCCTTCCACGCCCACCACTTCGCCGATGAGCTGCTGGTCGCCGGCAAACACCATGTCCATCATGGCCAGGCCTTTGCCGCCTACCACCTTTACCACAGGGCCGTTGACACTGTAAATGCGATATTCACTCATTCCACTTCCCCCTCCTTACATCTCGTCCAAGTCATCGGACAGGGACAGCCCGAAGGACTCGGCGAAGTGGCCGGCCAGCTCGTCCAGCCGGTTGTCGAAGGAGCAGTCCACCCGCAGGCCCAGCTGGCTGCACTGGAGGATGAAGCCGCCCAGGGAGAAGCTTCCCTCCTGGCACTCCACCTTCACAGGGGCCAGGGCGGCGGAGAGCTTGGGGGCGAAGGACATGTCCTCCCCCCGCAGCTGCACCGTCACCGCCTGAGCGCCGGGCAGCTGCTCCATGGCACGGCGGAGCATCTGCACCATGTGGTCATAGTAGTCAGGGGTGCCGGTAAAGGTGCGGATGCGCTCACACACCTGCTCAAACACCTCCTGGGTGATCTCCTTGCGGCGCAGATAGATCTGGCGCTTGCTGTCCATCAGGTGCCGGGACACCTCCCGGCCGGACTCCGCCCGAATGCGGGCGGCCTCCTTATCGTAATAGGACCGGGCAGCGTCCTTGGCCTCAATTTTGGCCTCCGCCAGAGCGGCAGCCCGCTGCTCTTCCAATTCTTTCTTCATCTGCTCACTCTGCTGGGCGGCGTTGCGCACCACCTCTTCGGTGAAGTGAAGCAGCTTTTCGGTTTGTTCTGGCATGTTGAGATCCCTCCTTGTCATATGGGACTTGCCTGTCCAGTTAGAGCTTGACTCCAATGGCCTCCCGGATGTATCGGCCAATGGCATCGTGGTTGCGAGTTCCATGTCGGTCTGGAATCTCCACCACCAGGGGGGTGCGGCCACTCATCTTCCAATCCCCCAGCTGGTCGGCACACAGCTGGGCCAGGCTCTCGGTGATGAGCAGAATGCCCACCGTGTCGTCGGCCAGAGCCTTTTGAATGGCCTTCTCCGCCTCCTCTTTGCTGCGGGCCACCACGCCCTCCACTCCGGCCAGGCGCAGACCCACTTGGGTGTCCGTATTATCGGAGATGACAAAGTAACGCATGGGTGGTCTCCATTAGGATACGAAAAGGAGCACCAGGGCGATGATCAGGCCGTACAGAGCCACGCCTTCGGCCAGGCCCACGAAGATCAGGGACTTACCGAACATGGAGTCGTTCTCGGAGATGGCGCCCAGAGCGGCGGAAGCGGAGGAGGACACGGCGATGCCGCCGCCGATGCCGGACAGGCCCACAGCCAGACCGGCGCCGATGTACTTCAGACCAGTGGCCAGACCGTCCGCAGCGGCACCAGTGGCAGCGGCAGCGTCGGGGGCGGCAGCGGAGGCCCCGGTGAGGCCCAGCACAGCGGTGATCACGAACAGGCCGCAGAACATGGCGATGTTGCCCAGCAGGGCGTGGCGGGCGGAAGCGCCGGTGAGCTTCTTGACGGCAATGGTCACCAGGGGCAGGAACAGCATCAGGGAGCCCAGGATAAACAGGATAATTTTCATAATAATGACCTCCAATGTTTGTGTTTTTGGGATGGATTAAGAATTTTTCGCCGTATAGTCGATGATGCGGGGGCTATACTCCCGGCCGCTGTCCTGATAGAACCGGCCGAACAGCTCGTAGAATTCCAGACGCAGCACCTGGATACCCACCAGCAGGCCCTCAAAGCCCATGACAAACAGGTTGCCCAGAATGAGGACGATGGGGTTGAGGTTAGCCCCTGCCATGGTGTGGATGACCAGCATCAGACACACGTGGGTGATGGCATAGGCGCCCACACGCAGGAAGGACAGGGTGTTGGTGAGGAAGGACAGCAGGGTCTCAAACAGCTCGAAGAAGCCGGAGACCAGCAAGGCCCCCAGAGATTCGGGCTTCCAATCCTCTTTCCCCTCCGCCAGTGCGGACAGGGGCTCCCGGAACAGGATGAGGACCAGGGGCAGCACCAGCACCGGCAGGACGTACCACACCCGGAACAGGCTGAACCCGGTGAGCAGAGTCACCATAGCGGCAATGATGAGGCCTAGATAGAACACCATCCCGGCCAGGCCGTTGGGGCCAAAGAAAATCTTGTCAAAGTCGTGCTGACGGATGCCGTTGAGCACATTGAGCACCATCACAAAGGCCAACATCACCACGCCCATGGCCAGAGAGGCCACCAGCAGGTACACCACGTTGTTGCCCTCCAAGATCTTGAAGCCTGGGAGGATGTCCTCAAAGCCAAACACCGAGCCGTAGACAAATCCGAATATGGTGGAGGAGATGCCGCAGCAGACGATGATCTTGCCCAGCCACATCTTTTTCTTGGTGGCCAGGAACAGACCGATGAGAGCCAGGCCAATGCCCTGCCCCACGTCTCCGAACATGATGCCGAAGAAGATGCAGTAGGTGATGGCCATGAAGGAGGACGGGTCATACTCGTGGTAGTTGGGCAGGCCGTACATCCGCAGGAAGGGCTCGAAAATCCGGCCCAACAGGGAATTTTTCAGCTTGGTGGGCGGGGTCAGCTCGGTCTCCTCCGCCTTGTCCACCACATAGTCCAGCTTACCATAGGCGTCCACCCGGGCCAAGAACTCGGGCAGATCGTCCTCGGGCACCCAGCCCATGAGGTAGAAGGTCTCTTTGGAGCGGGCGCCGAAACGGCGCATCTCCATGACCTGGTTTTCCCGGCACAGCCAGGACCGCAGGCTCAAGAGGTGGTCCTTCTGCTGCTGGGCCAGGTCCTGGCGCTGGTTTTTCAGCTGTCCCAGGGTCTGCTCGTCGTCCTCCATCTCGTGGCGCAGGGCCTCAATGGCCTCCTGAGCGGTGCCGCCCAGGCGCTCGTCCAGGGGCACGGGCACAAAGTGCATGGAGTCGAAGAGGGCGTCCACCTTCTCCTCCCGGGCCTTGAGGGCGAAGTAACAGCCGTATACTTGGTTGTTCTCGGTGTGGGTGGGGAAGAAGAAGCAGTCCTCCCGCTTGTCCAGCACCTCGGAGAAGGTGCGGTAGCTGTCCTCAGGCAGGTGCCCGAAGCGGAAGGACAGGTGGTCCATGTTGCGCAGGGTGTCCAGCTGCACCGAGATGCCAGCCAGCTTCTCCAGCTGGGATACGGAAGAGCGGTCGTCCGCCTCCTCCTGGCGCAGAGCCTCCTCCCACTGGTCCATCTGGTCCAGCTGCTGGGTGAGGTCATCCAGATATCTCTGGCCCTCTTCCAGGTCTGCCCCCTCGGCAAAGGGGCGGTATTCCGGCTCCAATTCCAGCCGGGTGAGCACTTCCTCTGCTTGCCGCAGCAGAGGCATCACCTGGTTGGGCATGTTCAGGGACCGCAGGTGGTTGTTGCGGTGCATCACCTGTAACACGCTCTCCGGGTGAAACGGTCGGTCCACGACACACTGGCGCACCACCGCTTCAAATTCCGGCAGCGGGCCTGTGACCGTGACAAACTTCATTGCTTGAACAGACATGTACTCCCTCCTCAGCGGTCCATCATGTCCAGTATGGACGGATTCAGGGCCATCTGGTATTTTGCCGCCTCCACCGCGGACACCACCGCTTTGAGCTCAATCTCTCGCAGGTTCATCAGCGCCACGGCGCTGTAAATGGAGGGTTTGCCCATCATCAGCTGGCGGCGGCTGGTGCGGTAAATGGTGGCGGTGTAGAGATAATTCAAGTCCTCCCCGCTCTGCTGGTCAAAGATGCGGCCATAGGGGGTCTGCTGGGCCAGCTCCAGCACCGCCTCGGCGTTGGGGGCGGCGCACATGGCGTGAATCATCTGGGGCTTGAGCTTGTAGTGGTAGGGCAGCAGCACCGGCAGGTAGTTGTCCTCCTGGGGGAAATACCGCTTCATGCGCAAAATGTGCATGAGGTTGAGCATATCCACCTGACTGCCCACGGATTTCTCCATAATCCGGCGCACATCTCCGTCGTATTTCCGGCGGATGATGGACTGGAGCTTTTGGTAGTATACCCCGCTCAGCAGCGCCTCGGTGACGCCGTAGTCGGGCAGAGCACCGTCGGCGGAGCGCAGCCGCTCCAGGGCGTCGTGGTAGATACTCCCCCGTGTGGCCTCCACCAGCCCGTCATAGGTGGTGCAGCGGCGCAGGGCCTGCACATCCACCCGGGTGTGGCTCATAAAGGCCGGGGGAAGCGGCTCCACTTCCTTATAAATACTGGCGTGGAGGTGGCGCAGGGCGGCCAAGATCTCGTCCATCCCCGCCCGCATAATGGGAAAGCCCATGACGGCCCGGTCCTTGTGGGGCACAAAGGCCATCAAGCTCAGGTATTCCCGGCGAATCTGCTCCCGCAGAGCGGTCTCCAGGGTGGCACGGGTCAAGAGAGCATCTTGGGGCAGATGCTCCGCTGCATGGCTCCACCCAGGCAGCTGGCGCAGCTCGGCCAGCACGTCGTCCACCGAGCGCATCCCGGCCAGATGCTCCAGGTCCTGCCGGGTGATGCGCTTGCCATAGATGGCCTTGGCCTTGGTGGCCAGGGCCTCATATCCGGCGCTCACGGAATGTCAACCGTCTGGTGGAACAACGTATGCACCCAGTTGTCCCCATACCGAGTGTACGCCCGCTCCATTTTGGCGTTTGCGTCATCCAAACGCACCTTCTGGGCAGCAATCAGCTGCTCTTTCTTCTCTTCCTCCTGGCTTTTCAGCTCCTCCAGCCAGGCTTTGGCGCGATCCAGATACTTCTGTCGAATTGCAGCCTTTTCCTGCTCCAATTCTGCCTCGAAATTGGCTTTCTGGGTCTTTACCTCTTCCGCTACATCCCGGGCAGATCGTTCTGCTTCCAGAATTCGGTCAATTAGCATGGTATAGTCCATCCACACTGCCTCCTTCTTTCTAAATTGCACCATGAATTTGTATCAATTCACACAACTGCATATTATACCACTCCCCTCCCACCATGGGAAGCACCTTTTTACAAATCTTGCAAGAAGCAAAATCCCACCTTTCTCCGCCCCACAATGGGGATTGCATTGCACTATGGTAAAGTGTATAATACGTTTCAACCACATTTCTCCATACAACCCCCGGGTTGCAGGGAGAAAAAGCGGTGAAATAAGCAAAGGAGGACGTACCATGAAACAGCTGCTGCAACTTTTGGAAAATGATTGCACCCTCACCCCCGCTCAATTGGCATCTATGACCGGTTCTACCCAGGAGGACGTGGCAGCAGCCATTGCCGACTACGAGAAGAATCGTGTGATTCTGGGCTACAAGGCCATTGTGGACTGGGACCGTACCCACCGGGAGTCTGTCACCGCCCTCATTGAGGTGAAGGTCACCCCCCAGCGGGGCGACGGCTTCGACCGCATTGCCCAGCGCATTTACCAATATGATGAAGTGGAATCCCTCTTTTTGATGAGCGGTTCCTTCGACTTCACCGTCATCATCTCGGGACGCACCTTGCAGGAGGTGGCCCGGTTCGTGGGTGAGAAGCTGGCCCCCATGGAGGGCGTCACCGGCACCGCCACCCACTTCATCCTGAAGAAATACAAAGAGAAGCACCTGATTTTCCCGGTGCAGGAGGAACAGGAAGAGAGGTTCGTATTGGAATGATGGATTATAAACAGATTTTAAGCCAGCGCATTCAGGAAGTGCCTCCCTCCGGCATTCGGAAATACTTCGACATCATGGCGGAGATGGACGACGCCATCTCCCTGGGCGTGGGAGAGCCGGACTTCCAGACCCCCTGGCACATCCGGGATGCGGGTATCTACTCCCTGGAAAAGGGCTTTACCAAGTACACCCCCAACGCCGGACTCTCCGACCTGCGCCGGGCCATCTGCCGCTATCTGAAGCGGCGGTTTGACCTGGAGTATCAGCCCATCGGCCAGACCCTGGTCACCGTGGGCGGCAGTGAGGGCCTGGATTTGGCCTTCCGCTGTCTGCTGGAGCCGGGGGACGAGGTCATCATCCCCACCCCCTCCTTCGTGTGCTATGGGCCCCTGGTGTCCATGATTCACGGCGTACCCGTGTACGTGGAGACCAAGGTGGAAAACGAGTTCCGCCTCACCCCCGAGGAGCTGAAAGCCGCCATCACCCCCCGCACCAAGATTCTGGTGCTCCCCTTCCCCAACAACCCCACCGGCGGCATCATGCACCGGGAGGATTTGGAGGCCCTGGCGGAGGTGCTGCGGGGTACCAATATTATGGTGGTGTCCGACGAGATCTATGCCGAGCTCACCTATGGCCAGCACCACGTGTCCATGGCCAACATTCCCGACATGTACGAGCGCACCATTGTCATCAACGGCTTCTCCAAGGCATATTCTATGACCGGCTGGCGTATGGGGTACGTGTGCGGACCCAAGGAGCTCATCGCCGCCATGACCAAGCTGCACCAGTACGGCATCATGTCCGCTCCCACCACCAGCCAGTACGCCGCCATCGAGGCCATGGAACACGGGGACCGGGACATTGAGACCATGAAGCAGGAGTACGACGGCCGCCGCCGTTTCCTGGTGGATGGCTTCCGCCAGCTGGGGCTGGACTGCTTCGAGCCCCGGGGTGCCTTCTACGTCTTCCCCTGCATCCGCTCCACCGGACTGTCCAGCGAGGAATTCTGCGACCGGTTCCTGGAGCAGGAGCACGTGGCGGTGATCCCCGGCTCTGCCTTCGGACCCGGCGGCGAGGGCTTTGTACGGGCCTGCTACGCCGCCTCCATGAAAAACCTCACCGAGGCCCTTACCCGCCTGGAGCGGTTCTTGGGCACCCTGTAACCATATATGAAAAAGGAGGAACCGGCTATGTACATCACCTGTCTGGATTTGGAGGGCGTGCTGGTCCCTGAGATCTGGATTGCCTTCGCCCAGGCCCGGGGCATCCCCGAGCTGGAGCGCACCACCCGGGACGAACCGGACTACGACAAGCTGATGCGCTATCGCCTGGATATTCTGGCCCAGCACGGGCTGAAACTGTCCGACATCCAGGAGACCATCGCCACCCTGGACCCTCTGCCCGGGGCCAAGGAGTTCCTGGACGCTCTGCGGGAGAAGACCCAGGTCATCATCCTCAGCGACACCTTCGAGCAGTTTGCCCAGCCCCTGATGAAAAAATTGGGCTGGCCCACCATCTTCTGCAACACCCTGGAGGTGGCCCCGGACGGCACCATCACCGGGCACCAGATGCGCTGCCCCCAGTCCAAGCTCACCACGGTGAAGGCTCTCCAGTCGGCGGGCTTTACCACCATCGCCGCTGGGGACAGCTACAACGACCTGGGCATGATCGGGGCCAGCAAGGCCGGGTTCCTCTTCAAGAGCACCCCCGCCATCCAGGCCGAGCACCCCGAAGTGCCCGCCCTGGAGGAGTACGACCAGTTGCTGGAGGCCATTGAGGCCGCCATGGACTAAAGGGCGGAGGATGCACATGGAGAAACAAGCCTATGCCAAGCTGAATCTGTCCCTGGACATTCTCCGCCGCCGGGACGATGGCTTCCACGACTTGCAGATGGTGATGGTGTCCATCGACCTCACCGACACCCTCACCCTCACCCCCGGTGAGGGTAGCATGTCCACCAACCTGTCCTTTCTCCCCTCCGACGACAGCAACCTGGCCCAAAAGGCCGCCGCTGCCTTCCGCTCGGCCACCGGGCAGGGGGAGGTGCTGGACATCCACATTGACAAGCACATCCCCGTGTGTGCGGGCATGGCGGGGGGCAGCTCTGACGCCGCCGCCGTGCTGCGGGCCATGAATGAGATGTACCACACCAATCTGTCCCCCCTGGAGCTGGCGGACATTGGAGCCACCGTGGGCTCCGACGTGCCCTACTGCGTGGTGGGGAGCACCGCCCTGGTGGAGGGCCGAGGGGAGCGGGTCACCCCCATCTCCCCTCTGCCCCCCTGCTATATCGTGGTGTGCAAGCCCCCCTTCCCCATCTCCACCCCCCAGCTGTTTGGCCGGGTGAATGTGAAGAAAATCACCTGTCGCCCCGACACTCAGGGTCTGGTGAAGGCCCTGGAGGCGGGCGACTTGCAGGGGGTGGCGCGGCGGCTGTACAACGTCTTTGAGGACGTGCTGGAGCCCCGCCACCGCCAGACGGTGGACGAAATCAAGTCCACCCTCATTGAGTACGGCGCTCTGGGGGCTGTCATGTCGGGCAGCGGCCCCACCGTGTTTGGGCTCTATGAGGATGAGGCCCAGGCCCAAAACGCCGCCGACGCCTTGAGAAAGCAGTACAAAGATGTGTTCGTGTGCCAACCGGTCTGACATCCTGACACAGTCAGGATGTAATGAAGAATGAATAGTGAATAATGAATAATTATGGTGTGCCGCCACAGCGGCACAAATTATAATTCTCTCATGGCTGCATCCCCTCCAAAAAATGCTTGCATTTTTTGGACTAAACAATAAAAACACCGTCCATACTGTAAGAGACTTCAATCTCTTACTTAGGACGGTGTTTTTTATGTATACCCATCGTTTGTACCGCTGGGAAGCGGCTCTTCTCATGGCCTTCGCCATCCTCCTCACCATCGGCATGTGGGCCAGCGTGACCCAGAGCGCCCTGGCCGACGAGGTGCTGCGCCTCCACGTGGTGGCCAACTCGGACAGCGACGCCGATCAAGCGGTGAAGCTCCAGGTGCGGGACGCCATTCTCTCCGCCGCCACCCCCTATCTGGATGGGGTGCAGGGTCAGGCGGAGGCCCAGCAGGCCCTTGAGCCCCACCTCAACGAGCTGGCCCAGGCGGGAGCGCAGGTACTCCGTGAAGCGGGGATGGACTACCCCATCACCGTGTCCATTCAGGACGTGTGGTTTCCCACCCGGGAGTACACCGACTTCGCCCTGCCCGCCGGCACCTACCGCTCCCTCCAGGTGATTCTGGGGGATGGGGTGGGCCACAACTGGTGGTGCGTGGTGTACCCCCCTCTGTGCGTGGGATCGGTGAGTGAGGAGAGCGTGGAGACCTCCGCCTCCGGGGTACTCAGTGAGGACCAGATCTCCCTCATCTCCGGCCAGGACGGGGAATACGTCCTGCGCTTTAAGGTGCTGGAGTGGTGGGACAGTCTGATGCAGAAATTTCAGGGGTAAGTGCCTTAGAATACGGGCACCACAGAGCCCTGATAGGTCTCCTCCATGTACTCCTTGACCTCGTCGGACTTGAGGGCCTTCACCAGGGCCTGGATGGCCTCGTCGTTCTCCCGGCCCTCTTTCACCGCCAGGACGTTGACATAGGCAGTAGCGGCAGCACCGTCGGCGGACTCAATGGCCAGGGCATCGGACACCTTCAGTCCAGCCCCGATGGCATAGTTGCCGTTGATGACCGCCAGATCCACGTCCGCCAGACGGGAGGGAATCTGGGCGGCCTCCAGCTCCACGATCTCCAGGTTCTTGGGGTTGTCCACAATGTCCAGGATGGTGGCGTTGATGCCGGCGTCCTTGTTCAGGGTGATGAGCCCCTCCTGCTCCAGCAGCAGCAGCGCCCGGGCCTCGTTGGTGGCGTCGTTGGGCACGGCGATCTGAGCGCCGTCGGGCAGAGCGTCAATGGAAGCGGTCTTGCCAGCATACAGGCCGAAGGGCTCGTAGTGGATCTCGGCCACGCTCACCAGGTGGGTGCCGTTGCTGGCGTTGAAGTCGTTCATGTAGGTAATGTGCTGGAAGTAGTTGGCGTCAATGGAGCCGTCCTCCACCGCCTCGTTGGGCATGATGTAGTCGTTGAAGGTCTTGATCTCCAGGTTATACCCCTCTTCGGCCATGATGTCCTTGGCCACCTCCAGAATGCCGGCGTGGGGGGTGGGGGATGCGCCCACCACCACGGTCTTGTCGTCTTTCTTGCCGCCGCAGCCAGCCAGCAGGGACAGAGTGGCCGCACAGGCCAGGGTCAGAGCTAAAATCTTCTTTTTCATAAAAACCTCTCCTTTTTCGATACATAAAACAAAAACGCCCTTAACAGAAATCCAATTCTGTCAAGGACGAGAGCCTTCGCTTCGTGGTACCACCTTGTTTCACGACCCCCTCACGGAACGTCGCCTTAGAGAGTGCGGGAGGGTCAGCTACTACCATCCGATACTCCTGTGCGATGACGGGCACTCCCGTCGCAGCCTATGCAAGGGCCCTTGCAGTCGGTGCGCAGCTCCGAGACCATGTTCACCGTGACCTTCCGTACCCGTTTGCAGCTACCCGGGCTCTCTGTGCCGTATCTTCACGTCTACTCTTCTCTTCATTGCCTTTGTGAAACCGTATTTTGTTTTACTGGGCAAGAGTATAGCTACCCGTTGGGAAAAAGTCAACCAGCAGATTGCACAAAAACGAACACCGAGAGAGCGGCACGCTCTCTCGGTGTTATACATTTTATTGGAGTCCGGCCTTCTCGCCCCGGTGTGCTTTCCGGGCAGACTTACCTCGCTTGTTGGTGACCCGGCGGTCCAGAGCCACAGCGAAATGGGTGCCCAGGGACTGGAACACCTGGACCATGACCACCAAAATCACCACGGACACATAGAGGATGAAATACATCTTGCGCTGGTAGCCGTAGTTGATGGCCAGGCTGCCCAGACCGCCGCCGCCGATGGCGCCGGACATGGCGCCATAGCTCAAAATGGTGATAAAGGCGGTGGTGAAGCCGATGAGGAGGGAGGGCAGGGCCTCCGGCAGCATCACCTTGCGGATGATCTGCATGGGGGTGCAGCCCATAGCCTGGGCGGCCTCCAGAATGCCCTTGTCGGTCTCCCGCAGGGAGGCCTCCACCAGGCGTGCCACAAAGGGGAAGGCGGCACAGATCAGGGGGATGATGGAGGCGGTGGTGCCCACCGAAGTGCCCAGAATCATCCGGGACAGGGGGATAACCATAACCATGAGGATGAGGAAGGGCACGGAGCGCAGGAGGTTTACCACGGTGTTGAGCACCTTCATCAGCCAACCGGGCAGGGGGCGCACGCCGCCCTTCTCCCCGGTGACCAGAATGACGCCCAGGGGCAGGCCGATGACGTAGGAGAAGAAGGTGGCCACGATGGTGGAGTAGATGGTCTCCCAGATGGCGGTGCCCAGCTCCATTTGCAGATACATGAGCTGTTGGCTCAGGGGCGTGTTGCCGAACAGGGTTCCAAACAGTTCATCCATGATAGTCGTGCACCTCCTCCATGGTCACATTGGGTTGATTCTTGATGTACTGGATGGCCCGCTCCCGCTCCTCTGCGTTTTCCGGCAGGCCCAGCAGCATGGTGCCGAAGGCCTTGCCGTCCACGTTGCGGGTGTCGGCACCCAGGATATTCACCTTCACCTGGCAGTCCATGGCCAGGGAGGCGATGAGGGGCTCATAGGAGGAGCTGCCGTTGAAGGCGATGCGGATGACATTGGCCGCAGGCAGCTGGTCGATGATGACCCCGTCGGGGTACACCAGACGGCGGCCCGCCTCGGTCTTGGGGTTGGAGAAGGTCTCCTCCACCGTCCCCGTCTCCTGGAGCACGCCGTGGTCCAGAATGGCCACATGGGAGCAGATCTCCTCGATAACCCCCATCTCGTGGGTGATGATGACCACGGTGATACCCAGGCGGCGGTTGATGTCCTGAATGAGGCGCAGAATGTCCCGGGTGGTCTTGGGGTCCAGGGCGGAGGTGGCCTCGTCGCACAGCAAAATCTTAGGGTCGGAGGCCAGGGCACGGGCGATGGCAATGCGCTGCTTCTGGCCGCCGGAGAGTTGGGCGGGGTAGGCGTCCGCCTTGTCGGGCAGGCCCACAATGTCCAGCAGCTCCCGGGCCTTTTTCTTCACCTCAGGCCCCTTCTTCCCCGCAATCTCCATGGGGAAACAGATGTTGTCCAGGCAGGTGCGCTGCATGAGCAGGTTGAAGTGCTGGAAGATCATGCTGATGGAGCGGCGGCGCAGGGTCAGCTCCTTTTGGGACATGGCGCACAGGTCCTCCCCGTCAATGACCACCTGTCCCTGGCTGGGCCGCTCCAGCAGGTTCAGGCAGCGCACCAGGGTGGACTTGCCCGCCCCGCTCATGCCCACAATGCCGAAGATATCCCCATCTCCAATGGTCAGGGACACATCGTTCAGGGCGGTGAACTCCCCCTCCGGGGTGGGGAAGCGCTTGGTGATATGTTTTAACTCAATCATAGGATCTTCTCCCTTTGTTTTCAAACAGTGGTTTGATTCTATGACAATTTTCCTACTGTGTCAATAGGGCATACATCCCATTGTCTCCTCCTCTGCTTTAGAAGTCTCTACTTCTCCGATTTCTCCGGCGCAAACCTGCGTCCCAGCCGGGGACGCTGGCGCTGGGGTGACTTTTGTTCGGGCAAAAGTCACCAAAACCCGCCTAGGGCGTTCCCCCCTAGGTACCTCCCTTGGGGTACGAGGCTGTCAATGCGTCAAGCTGGTGTTCGGCCCGTCACCCTTGCTGTGGCCCCTGTCTCTGCCACCACACCAAGCCACCATGGCAACTGGCCCTATGACTGGGTGGTTTCCACCTCCGGGCCTACTCTGGAGAAGCGGCGTTCCCGCCGCCGGGAGCCAAACCTCCGGCAACTGGGAACAGTTGCACACCAGGGTAAGGCCCTGGCGGTAGAAGCATAATGTTCCACAACAAGCAGGTGCATTCTGTGGAAATTCCATGCCATCAATGTGGCTCCACCCAGCCAAGGGCCGAAAACAGGGAGGTGCACCCTCCACCCAGTACCGCGGGGTGGATTCCACAAGGCGGGGGAAGGCCCCGCCTTTGGCGATTCTTTCCCCAATTTCTCATCGCTGAGAAATTGGGCCCAGCGGAGCGTCCCCACCAAGATGGGGACATTCTCCTGAGAAATTGGAGAAGAGAAAGCCTTCCTGTTACTCTTGGCATGTTTCTCCCTGGAAAAAGGCATGCATGTATGGTATCATGACAAAAAAGGCGGGTGAAACTATGCAATCCATTCTCTTAGTGGAAGACGACAAACACATTGTGGACAACCTCACCGAGTATCTGGAGGGGGAGGGCTTCCGGGTATGCAGTACATCGGGTCAAGCCCTGGCCCTGGAGCGGCTGGAACAAGAGCAGTTCGACCTCATCCTGCTGGACATCTCCCTGGCTGACGGCAACGGCTTTGCGGTGTGCTCGGCGGTCAAGGCCCTATACCACCTTCCGGTGATTTTCCTCACCGCCTCCGGGGACGAGTATAGCACCGTCACCGGGTTCGAGGTGGGAGCGGACGACTACATCCCCAAGCCCTTCCGCCCCCGGGAACTGCTCATGCGCATCAAAAATGTGCTGCGGCGCACAGGCAGCGGCGGCGGACTGGTGCGCCTGGGCCGTGTGGAAGTGGACACGGTGCGGGGCACCGCCACCAAGGATGGCCGGGACCTGAACCTGTCCGCCCTGGAGTATCGGCTGCTGCTGATGTTCCTCAACCACCCCGGAGCCGTGCTCACCCGAAGCCAGTTGCTGGAGGGTATCTGGGACATCGCCGGAGACTTTGTCAACGACAACACCCTGACGGTGTACATCAAGCGGCTGCGGGAGAAAATCGAGGACGACCCCCAAAGCCCCACCCTCATCAAGACCGTGCGGGGGCTTGGCTATAAGGCGGAAATGAGGTGAATCCCTTGGAGCACAAGACCGTCACCCGGCTGCTGTATCTGGCCCTCACCGGGGCTGCCACCGGGTTCGGGTGGTACCTGGGCGGACTCCATGGGCTGCTCCTTCTCCCCCTGTGCCTGGGCTTTTGGGGCTTGGCAGAGTGGAACGCCGCCCGCACCGACCGGGAACTGGCCCAGCTCTCCCAGACCCTCAACCGCATCCTCCACGGGGAGGAGCACCTGGGAGTAGAGGAATACAGCGAGGGAGAACTGGGCATTCTCCGCAGTGAAATTCACAAGATGACGGTGCGGCTGCGGGAGCAGCAGCAGGCCCTGCAAGCGGACAAGGTATACCTGGCCAACTCCCTGGCCGACCTATCCCACCAGCTGCGCACTCCCCTCACCTCCATGAATCTGGTGGCGGAGCTGCTGTATAAAGAGGACCTCACCCCCCAGCGGCGGGCCAAGCTGTGCCGGGAGCTGGCCCAGCTTTTGAGCCAGATGGACTGGCTGGTGACCACCCTTCTCAAGCTGTCCAAGCTGGAGGCTGGCACCATCCCCTTCCGCTCGGACACGGTACCTCTAGAAGAGGTGGTGCGCCAAGCCGCCGCCCCCTTCCTCATCCCCATGGAGCTGCGGGAACAGACCTTCTCCGTGGACTGTTCCGGCTCCTTTATTGGAGATGTGCACTGGACGGCGGAAGGAGTTGGCAATCTCATCAAAAACGCCATGGAGCACACCCCCGCCGGGGGCTCGATTACAGTTCGTGGGCGGGAAAATGCCCTATTTAGTGAGCTGGTGGTGGAGGACACCGGGCCGGGGATTGACCCCCAGGACCTGCCCCACCTCTTTGAGCGGTTCTACCGTGGCTCTTCCCGCACGTCCCACGGCTTTGGCATCGGCCTGTCCCTGACCCAGCGCATTGTCACCGGACAGGGCGGCACCATCCAGGCCCGCAACCGCACCCCCCAAGGGGCACAATTCGTGTTACGCTTTTACAAGGGGACCGTCTGACCAAGCGGTCCCTTTTGTGACAGATCTGTCACCCAAAAGTCACCGGCCTGTCACCTGGGTGTGGTAGGATGTAGCCACAATCCCAAAGGAGGAATGAACATGGAACTGCTTCGTGTGGAGCATTTGTGCAAAACCTACGGCACCGGGGAAAATCAAGTCAAAGCCCTGGATGACGTGTCCTTTTCCGTGAACCGAGGGGAATTTGTGGCCATCATCGGCCCCTCCGGGTCGGGTAAGTCCACCCTGCTGCACCTGCTGGGGGGCGTGGACAAACCCACCAGCGGCAAGGTGTATGTGGACGGCTGCGACGTGTACGCCCAAAACGAGGAGAAGCTGGCCATCTTCCGCCGCCGTCAGGTGGGGCTGATCTACCAGTTTTACAACCTCATCCCTGTGCTGGACGTGGTGGAGAATATGACCCTCCCCGTCCAGCTGGATGGACAGAAGGTGAACCAAAAGCGGCTGGGTGAGCTGCTGGACACCCTGGGACTGCGGGGCCGGGAGCGGCACCTGCCCAACCAGCTCTCCGGCGGCCAGCAGCAGCGGGTGTCCATCGGTCGGGCGTTGATGAACGCCCCGGCGGTGGTGCTGGCCGACGAGCCCACCGGCAACCTGGACTCCAAAAACAGCCAGGAGATCGTGGAGCTGCTGCGGCTGTCCAACCGCACCTATCACCAGACCCTCATTGTCATCACCCACGATGAACAGCTGGCCCTCCAGGCCGACCGCATCATCGCCATTGAGGACGGTAAAATTGTGCGGGACGAGGTGATCCGTCCATGAACGTGCTGCACAAGCTCACCCTCCAGGCCCTCAAGCAAAACCGCACCCGCACCATTGTCACCATCATTGGCATCATCCTGTCCACCGCCATGCTGTGCGCCGTGACCACCTTCACCACCAGCTTCCAGCAGTTTATGCTGGAGGACAGTGTGTACTCCTCCGGCAGCTGGCACTTGGGCCAGAAGGACACCACTTACAGCGAATATCAGGAGCTGTCCCAGGCCGACGGCGTGGCGGAAGCCGTCTATTTGCAGCACCTGGGCTATGCCCAGGCAGAGGGCAGTTTCAACGAGTACAAACCCTATTTCTATGTACTGGGTCTGTCCGATACCGGGGCTGATCTGCTCCCCATCCATCTCACCCAGGGCCGCATGCCCACTTCTCCCGATGAAATTGTCCTACCTCAGCACTTTTTTGACAACTCCACCCAGGGCTATCAGGTGGGAGATACCCTTACCCTGGACTTGGGACAGCGCATGTCCGAGGGTTTCGCCCTGGGGCAAAACAATCCGTTCAACCTTGACACCGAGGAGACTCTGGAGGCCACAGACACTCGTACCTACACCGTGGTAGGCATCTGTCAGCGGTTTGGAATGGAGGACTACTCCGCCCCAGGATATACCGCCTTCACCGTGGCCGACTCCAATCTGGCCGAGGATGCCACCTGTGACGTGTACCTGGCCATGGAGGACATGACCCAGGCCTACGACTTCCAACAGGCCCACGATTTAGAGCAGGACAATCGCAACGTGCTGATGTACTCCGGCGTATCCAGATATGATACGTTTTACACCGTCCTCTACCGCCTGGCCGCCATTGTCATGGTCATCATCATTGCCGCCTCGGTGGTGCTCATCTACAACGCCTTTGCCATCTCGGTGTCCGAGCGCACCCGGCAGTTCGGCCTGCTCTCCTCTCTGGGCGCCACCAAAAAACAGATGCGGAACATGGTGCGCTTTGAAGCCCTGGTCCTCAGCGCCATTGGCGTCCCCCTGGGTATCCTGTCCGGCATCCTGGGCATTGGGGTTACCCTCCACTTTGTGGGAAAACTCTTTGCTTTCTCCAGCACCCAAGGGGGAGTGGCCATGCGGCTGCATGTGTCCTGGGTGGGCGTTCTGGTGGCGGTGGTGCTGGGTGTGGTGACCGTGCTGCTCTCCGCCTGGATTCCCTCCCGGCGCGCCACCAAAGTGTCCGCCATGGAGGCCATCCGCCAGTCCCAGGACATCCACGGCACAAAAAAGCTGGTACGTCCCTCTCTTTTGACCCGTAAACTCTTCGGCCTGCCCGGTGTGCTGGGGGTGAAGTACTACAAACGCAGCGCTAAAAAGTACCGCACCACCGTGTTCAGCCTCTTCCTCAGCGTGGTGCTCTTTGTCTCCGCCTCCTCCTTTTCCTCCTCCCTGGCCAAATCCGTGGGCGGGGCCTTCGGCGGGGACACCTACGACCTGTCGTTTCCCTTTTACACCGAGGACACCGACCTATCCCCCGACACCCTGCTGGACCAGCTGCGGGGGTTGGACAGCGTGGACGACTCCGCCTATGTTCTGAGCTTCCAGCTCACCGGTGGCTTCCGCCCGGAGGATTTGAGCCAGGACATGCAAGCGCTGTCCACTCCGGTGGACGGGACGATTTACCAGCCCTTCGATCTGAGCTTTGTAGACGACGACACCTACCAGGCCCTGTGTGCAGCGCGGAAGCTGGACCCCGCCGCCACCTCCGGCATCGCCTTTGACGGCATCACGGAATTCGATTCTCAACAAGAGAAATACGTGTACCTGTACCAGCTGGAAGCCTCCTCCCTGTCCATGTCGGCCCTCACCTTTGACCAGGTGGCCAACCACTACCCTGACTCCCCCGTGGAGGGGCTGGACGGAACCGTCCAAGTGCCCTATATTGATGCGGATAACGGCACGCCCACCCTCTACCCGCTGGAGGATGTGGCCCACATCACACCCATAGAGGTGACCTTGGTGGAGAAAGAATGGCCCTATTTTCTCTCCAACCGTGGACTTGTGACGGTGCTCTATCCCATGTCCCAGCTGGAGGAGTTCCCCGTGGACCTCTCCCGGGGAAGCTATTACTTCTATATAATGGCCTCGGACCACCAACAGGCTGAGCAGGATATCAAGGACTTGCTGGGCAAGCAGCAACTGCGTCCCGGCAACCTGTTTAACAACGCCGAATATGACGAGTCCAACCGGAACCTCATCACCATCATCAATGTGTTCTCCTATGGGTTCATCGCCCTCATCTCCCTGGTTGCTATGACCAACGTATTCAACACCATTTCCACCAATGTGATGCTGCGCACCCGGGACTTTGCCATGCTCCAGTCGGTGGGCATGACGGCGCGGGAGATGCGGCGGATGCTGGGCTTTGAGTGCATCCTCTACGGCACCCGGGCCTTGATTCTGGGCATTCCCGTGTCCATCTTCCTCAGCTACCTCATCTTTGACGCCATCGCCCAGGGCTATCCCCTCCCCTTCCAAGTGCCCTGGATTCCCCTGGGCATCGCCTGTCTGAGCGTGTTCCTGGTGGTGTTTGCCACCATGGCCTACGCCGCCCGAACGGTTGGCAAGCAGCAGCTGGTGGAGGCGCTGAAAAACGAGAATTTGTAAACACGCAAAAAAGCTCCAACATCGGTGTATTTTTTGAATTCCCCGGCGTAGGGGAGGGGCTTGCCCCTCCCGAATGTTCCAGGGCACTGCCAGAGAACCAGCGGGCCGGGCAAGCCCGGCCCCTACGACGGTCAATGGAGGTGCGGCGGTGGCTCCCGGCGGTGGGAACGCCGCTTCTCCAGGGTAGGCCCGGATAGGGAAATCACCCAGCCATAGGGCCAGCTACCCAGGGTAGCCTGGTGTGATGGCAGTAACAGAAGCCACAGCAAGGGTGACGGGCCGAATCGAGACTTGACGCAGGTCCAGCCTCGTACCCCAGGGAGGTCCTTAGGGGGGAACGCCCTAAGCGGGTTTTGGTGCCTTTTGACCGAGCAAAAGGAACCCCCAGCGGGAAGCGTCACCACCAGGCTGGCAAGCCGGAACCATGGGCGGTTAGAGCGTTCATTCCTCCACCTCATGGATATTAAATGAAGATTTACTCAAAATAAGGGCTGTCCACGGTGGACAGCCCTTATTTTGTACGTATTCAGTTCTTAGCCAGAGGCAGGGTCACCGACACAGTGGTGCCAGAGCCCACCACGCTGGCCAGCTTGATCTGGCCCTGGTACAGGGCCACGATGTGCTTAACAATGGCCAGGCCCAGTCCCGTGCCGCCAGCGGCACGACTGCGGCCCTTATCCACCCGGTAGAACCGCTCAAAGACACGGCTCTGGCTCTCTTCTGGGATGCCGATGCCGGTGTCCGCCACCACAAAGCGGGCCATACCTTCTGCCACACCCACGGTGACGGTGACCCGTCCCCCCTTGCGGTTGTACTTGATGGCGTTCTCCACCAGGTTGATGGCCACTTCCTTGAAGCGGTCGGGGGCAATGCAGGCCACCACCTCGCCGCCGGTGACGTTGAGCTTCACCCCGGCCTTGTCCGCCTGGGGCTGGAGGATGGTCTGCACCTCCTGGGCAATGCTCTTCAGCGGGGCCCGCTCGGTGCCGTTGGCTCCCGCCACGGTCTCCAGCTCGGAGACAGTGAGAATGTCGTCCACCAGATTGGACAGCCGGTCCACCTCCACCGAAATCATGGTCAAAAACCGCTGTTGATCCTCCGGCTTGGTGACCATTCCGGAAGAGAGCATATCGGTAAAGCCCTTGATGGAAGTGAGGGGAGTTTTCAACTCGTGGGTGACGTTGGCGGTGAACTCACTGCGTGCCGATTGCAGGGTCTCGTCCACCTGGCGCACGGCCACCTCGGCCTCCTCCACCGGCTTGGCGGTGGAGGCCGCCAGACGGCGGGCCAGCAGCAGAGCCAGCGCCAGAGACAGCACCGCAGCCGCCACAAGGCCCACAGCGGTCTGGGCCACCAGGGTGTCCACGGTGGACAGGGACATGGCTGCCCGTCCGATGTAGCCGTCGGTAAACACCCGGGCCACGTAAATGGTGTAGATGCCGGTGGTGGCGGAGCGGCGCACGTCCTCTCCCACCCCGTTTTCCTTGGCCTCCACCACCTCAGGACGGGTGGCGTGGTTCTCCCGGGACTCCTTGTCCGTATCGCCCAGCACGGTGCCGTCGGGGGAAATGATGGTCAGGCGCTTTTCCGGGGCCGCCTTGGTAAACTGCTCCAGCAGCTCCTCCGTCCAGGTCTCGTAGTTCTGGGCGTCCATGAGGGCCAGCAGCTCGGTGAGGTTTTCTCGGGCAGTGTCCATCTCCCGCTGGTGGAAGGTCCAGATACCCACCACCCCAGAGAGCAGCACCGACAGAGCGGCAATGAGGAAAATGGATATGGTCAGTTTCTTCTTCATCGGTTCTCACCCCATCTTATAGCCCACGGAGCGCACCGTGGTGATATAGCCCTCCCCCAGCTTCTGGCGCAGGGCTTTGATGTGCATGTCCACGGTGCGGGTCTCGCCGGTGAAGTCGTAGTTCCACACGGCGGCCAGAATCTCATCCCGGGTGAGGACGGTGCCCCGGCGGCGCACCAGCAGGCACAGCAGTTCGAACTCCTTGTAAGTCAGGGCAATGTCCTCCCCGCCCCGGGTGACGGTGCGCCCGGCGGGGTCGATGACCAGGTCCCGGTAGCGAAGCATGGGGTCCCGATCGCCCACCCGGCGCATGACGGCATTGACCCGGGCTTGCAGCTCCATGACCCCGAAGGGCTTGGAGATGTAGTCGTCCGCCCCCAGGTCCAGGGCAGTGACCTTGTCCATCTCGGTCTGACGGGCGGTGAGCATGATGATGGGCATCTTGGCCGTGGCCTCCTCCCCTCTCAGACGGCGGACAATGTCCAACCCGTCCATGCCGGGGAGCATCACGTCCAGCAGCGCCAGGTCTGCCACGGGGGCGGCATCAAAGAAGTCCTCCCCGCTTTCAAAGGCCAACACCTCATGACCCATGGATTTGAAATAATACTCTAACATGGTGCGGATGGACTCGTCGTCCTCCACCACCGCAATACGAAGGGTCATGGTGCCTCTCTCCTTTTTTCTTACTGAATTTCTCCGGTGACACAGAAAATGGCCCAGTTGGCAATGTTCACGGCGTGATCGGCCACTCGCTCCAAGTACTTGCCGATGATAATGAGGTCCACCGAACGGTCGGAGTGGTCGGCCCGGGAGGCAATGCGCTCCACCAGAATCTTCTTGAGCTGGACAAACAGGTCGTCCACCACGTCGTCCAGGTTGATGACCGCCCGGGCGGTGTTCTCGTCCCGGTCCACGTAGGCGGCAATGGCCTGGCGCACCATCAGCCCCGCCTGGCGGCTCATGGCCACGATCTCCTCGGGCACGTCGGGCTTGTCGCCGCTCTCGGCAATGAGCAGGGAGATCTCGGCGATGTTGGCGGCCTGGTCTCCAATGCGCTGCAGATCGGTGACCATCTTCATGGCAGCGGAAATGGTGCGCAGGTCCCGGGCCACCGGCTGCTGGCGCATGAGCAGGGACATGCAGCGGTTCTCAATGTCCCGCTCCATCTGGTCCATGGTGTTGCGCATCGCGATGGTGGCCTTGGCTCCCTCCGCCTTGCCCTGGGTCAGGGAGGCGGTAACCAGGTCGATGGCGTCCTGGGTGGTAGTACCCATGGCGGTGAGCTCGTGGCTGAGCTCCACCAGCTCGGCATCAAATGTCTTTCTCATGCAGCGTCCCTCCTTAGCCGAATCGTCCGGTGATGTAGTCCTCGGTGCGCTTGTCCTTTGGCACGGAGAACAGCTTCTCGGTGTCGTCGGCCTCCACCAACTCGCCGTGGAGGAAGAAGGCGCAGCGGTCGGACACACGGGTGGCCTGCTGCATGTTATGGGTCACGATTACTATTGTATACGATTTTTTCAATTCTGCAATCAGATCTTCGATCTTGGAG
The DNA here is from genome assembly GCF_002160435.1 of Pseudoflavonifractor sp. An176. Taxonomy (NCBI): domain Bacteria; kingdom Bacillati; phylum Bacillota; class Clostridia; order Eubacteriales; family Oscillospiraceae; genus Pseudoflavonifractor; species Pseudoflavonifractor sp. An176. The sequence goes on from NZ_NFKO01000015.1 coordinate 25,439, forward strand.
GTGGAGATGGGGTCCAGAGCGGAAGTGGCCTCGTCCATGAGCAGCACGTCGGGCTCCACGGCCAGGGCTCGGGCGATGCAGATACGCTGCTGCTGGCCGCCGGACAGGGACAGGGCGGACTTCTTCAGACGGTCCTTCACCTCGTCCCAGATGGCAGCGCCCCGCAGAGACTTCTCCACGATCTCATCCAGCTGCTTTTTGTTGTGGATGCCGTGGGTACGGGGGCCATAGGCGATGTTGTCATAGATGGACATGGGGAAGGGGTTGGGCTTCTGGAACACCATGCCCACGTGACGGCGCAGCCAGGTCACATCCACCTGGGGGTCAAAGATGTTCTGGTCCCGGTAGAGCACCTTGCCCTCGATCTTCACCGTGGGCACCAGGTCGTTCATCCGGTCCAGGGTCTTGAGGAAGGTGGACTTACCGCAGCCAGAAGGCCCGATGAGGGCGGTGACCTGGTTTTGGGGCATCTCCAGATTGATATCCTTCAGGGCATGGTTCTGGCCATACCACAGATTCAAATTCTCCGTTTTTAAAATGGCGTTCATGGGAGCAGTTCTCCTTTACTTGTTCTTCAGACGGCTGCCGGCCACAGAGGCCAGGAGGTTGATGACCAGGGTGATCACCATCAGGACAGCGGCCACGGCCAGGGCGCTCTGCACGTCACCGTTTTCGTTGACGTACACGTACAGGGCCACGCTGAGGGTGCCGGAGGAAGTGGTGAGGGCGTCAAAGAAGTTGTTGACCACGCTGCCCATACCGGCGGTGAAGAGCAGGGCGGCGGATTCGCCCACGATACGGCCAACGGCCAGGATGCAGCCGGTGACGATGCCGTCCACGGCGTTGGGCAGCACCACGGTGCGCACCATGCGCCACTTGCCGGCGCCCAGGCCCAGAGCGCCCTCCCGGTAGGACTGGGGCACGGTCTTCAAAGACTCCTGGGTGGTACGCACGATGGTGGGCAGAATCATGATGACCAGGGTGAGGCCGCCACCCAGGATGCCGTACTTAAAGCCCAGAACCTGCTGGAAGAAGAGCATACCCACCAGACCGAAGATGATGGAGGGGATGCCAGTGAGGGTCTCGGTGGCAAACTCGATGATGGACACCAGCTTGTGGTTGGTGGCGTACTCGGTGAGGTAGATGGCCGCTCCCACACCCAGGGGGAGCACGATGACCATGGACAGAAGGATGATGTACAGGGTGTTGAGGATGTTGGGCAGAATGCCGTCGGTGCCACGGATGAGGCTGCGCTGGGTGGTGAGGAACTCCCAGGTGATGCCGCCCAGGCCACGGTAGAAGACGTAGCCGATCATAAACACCAGCAGGGCGATGGTGAGGGCGGCGCACAGGTAGAGCAGGCCCCGCAGGCCGCGGTCATAGATGCGGCGACGCAAAGACAGATGTTCCACGAGTTAACCCTCCTTTTTATTTTTGACAAACAGGTTGAGTGCCACGTTAATGAGCATGATGAAGAGGAAGAGGACCAGAGCAATGGAGAAGAGGGATTCCCGCCACAGAGAGCCCACGGTGGCGTAGTTCATCTCGGAGGCGATGGCGGTGGTGAGGAAGCGCACGGGGGTAAACAGGCTGCCGGGCATGTTGGGCACGTTGCCGGAGACCATGATGATGGCCATGGCCTCGCCGATGGCACGGCCCACGCCCAACACGATGGCGGTGGCCACACCGGAACGGGCGGCGGGGAGAGAGACCCGGAAGATGGTCTCGGTGTGGGTGGCGCCCAGAGCCAGGGAGGCCTCCTCATACTCCTTGGGCACAGCCCGCAGAGCGGTCTCAGCCACGTTGATGATGGAGGGCAGAATCATGACGGTAAGTACCACGATGGCCGCCAGCAGGTTGGCGCCGGAGGACAGGTGGAAGGCCTTCTGAATGGCGGGCACCAGCACCACCATACCCACCAGGCCGTACACCACCGAGGGGATGCCAGCCAGCAGGGACACGGCGGAGCGAATCACAACCGCCAGGCGGTGGTTGGCCACCTTGGCCAGGAACATGGCGGTGAGCACACCCACAGGCACGCCAATGAGAATGGCGCCGCCGGTACCGGCAAAGGAGGTGAGGATGAAGGGCAGGATGCCGTACACTCCGTTTTTGCCGTCCCAGGTATCTCCAAACAGGAAATCGGTCACGCCAATTTCCAGCATAGCAGGCAGACCGGAGATCACCAGGTAGACGCTGATGAACAGCACGCTGGCCACTGCCACAATGCCGCACAGGAAGAAGATGTTCTTCACCAGCCACTCTACGCTGTCCCGCAGCCGCCGGGCCTTCTGGGCCTTGGCCTGGTCGTTTTGTTTCTCTTGCGCCATGGGGACCGCCTCCTTAGGGGTTTGGGTTATCACGTTCTCGTTATCCAAGTTTTTCATTCTCCTTTACACAGGGGAACGGCCCCCATCCCGTGTGGGGGATGGGGGCTGGTCCCGTAGCCTTGTTTCTTACTTGGCGGTAGGCACAGCGCCAGCCTGACGGATGAGGTCAGCGGCGTCGGTGGACATAGCCCAGTCAAAGAAGGCCTCAGTCTGAGCGGACATCTCGGCGCCCTCCTTGGTCACGATGACGAAGGGACGCTGAATCTTGTAAGTACCGTCCAGAATGGTGGACTCGCTGCACTCCACACCGTCCACGGTGATGGCGGACACGCCGTCCTGGCCCTCCACCTCAGACAGAGAGGCGTAGCCGATGGCAGCGGCGTTGCCGCGCACGGCCTCGATGACAGCGCCGGTGGAGGTCAGCTCCTGGTCCAGCTTGCAGCTATCCTCGGTCTCGGTGATGGACTCGAAGCCGTCACGGGTGCCGGAACCAGCCTCACGGCCGATCACAGCGATGTCACCAGCCTCGCCGCCCACCTCAGACCAGTCGGTGATCTCACCGGTGAAGATCTTGGAGATCTGCTCCACGGACAGGTCGGCCACGGCGTTGTCGGCGTTGACGATGATGGCGATGCCGTCCAGAGCAACGATGTTCTCCACCAGACCCTGCTCCTTCTCCTCGTCCTTCAGAGCGCGGGAGGCCAGGCCCAGATCAGCGGTGCCGTTGGCAGCAGCCTCCACACCAGCGGAGGAACCGCCGCCCTCCACGGACACGGTGACACCGGAGTTGTCGGTGCTGAACTGCTCAGACAGGTAGCCCATGACCTTGGACATAGAGGTGGAACCCAGGCACATCACGGTGCCGGACAGCTCAGAGCCGTCGGTCTTGTCGGAACCGCTCTGGGTGTTCTCAGCGGACTGGTTGCCGCAGGCAGCCAGGCTGAACGCCATGGCACCAGCCATCAGCATAGCGATAAACTTCTTCATTTGTTGTCTCTCCATTTCATATTCGTTGTGTTTCATGGTCTCTCTTGGGAACAGCTTTGAGTTTACAAAAGAATTGTAAAGAGTGCGTCCAGGGCTTTGTAAAGTCTGTGTAAAGCGGCCCTTTTCTACCTATTCTTAGCGATACCATTGTAATACCGCGGTGTTTTTCTCCCGTTTTAGTGCAATACTACTAATGAGGCAGTCCGCCCCCAGCACAATCCAGGCGGGCACGGTAAAGGCGGTTGGAAGGGCGGAAACGCAAATCTTTACAATTGGGTGCACTGTGTAAACCAGTGGCAGAGCCAGGCCAGACCAGGCCAAAGAAAAGGGCAAACAAACCAATCCGCACACATTCCAACGGATTTGGGAGTAATTCCAAAAGGCCACCCCCAACACATATTTATAATAGAGTCCAAACAGCAGCTCCACCACCGTGGCCGCCCCGAAGCCCACCCCCATCAGCCACAGGGGCTGAGGATTGGGACCGCTGAGGGCCACAATGGCCACAGCCCCCACCCCGTACACCGGGCATAAGGGCAGCAGCAGCAGGCACTTGCGCCCACTGCCCCGGCCGTGGACAATCTTGGCATAGGCCACCTCCAGCAGGTAGCCCAAGAAGCTGTAAACCAAAAGATACCAGATCCAGGTGTTCATATCTCATCCTCCCCGTCTGCATAGTCTGTCCCAAAGGTGGGATTCCCATGAAGTGTATAAAATTTTTTCTCTGCGGCCTGTGATTTACCACCAGTTACCTGTTGTTTGCCCGGTGGGATTGTGATACAATGTATCGAACTTTGCAAGGAGGGACCGATATGCGTCATTTGATTGACTTCGGGGATTTGAGTAGACAGGAATGGGACGAGATCTATCAGAGAGCCGACAAAATCATCAACAACCCAGAACAGTATTTAGATGTATGCCACGGTAAGGTGTCGGCCAACCTGTTCTATGAGCCCTCCACCCGCACCAACTTCTCCTTCCAAACCGCCATGATGCGCCTGGGCGGATCGGTGTTCGGCTTTGCCGACCCCAACTCCTCCTCGGTGGCAAAAGGCGAGACGTTGAAGGACACCATTAAGATGGTATCCAACTATGCGGATGTCATCGTCATGCGCACCCCCTGGGAGGGCGCTGCCAAGGCTGCCTCTCTCTACGCCGATGTGCCGGTGATCAACGCCGGTGACGGCGGCCACATGCACCCCACCCAGACCACCGCCGACCTGACCACCATCACCCGCCTGCGGGGCAGTGTGGACGGGCTGTCCATCGGTCTGTGCGGCGATTTGAAAAACGGACGTACCGTCCACTCTCTCATCAAGGCTCTGTCCAAGTTCAAGGACATCCGCTTCTATCTCATCGCGCCCCGGGATCTGGCCATCCCCCAGTACCTGCGCCAGTTCATGCAGGAGCGCAACATGCCCTTCGTGGAGGTCACCGGCCTGGAGGCGGTCATTCCCCAGCTGGACGTGCTGTACATGACTCGCGTGCAGAAGGAGCGGTTTGTGGACCCCCTGGAGTATGAGCGCAACAAGGGCATTTACGTGCTCACTCGGTCCAAGCTGGAGCGCGCCCGGGAGAACCTGCTCATCATGCACCCCCTGCCCCGAGTGGACGAGATCACCGTGGATGTGGACGACGACCCCAGAGCCGTGTATTTCCAGCAGGCCCGGTTTGGCATGTTTGCCCGCATGGCCCTGCTGTCTGATCTGGCCAACCAGCCCCGGAAGACTCCTGATCCGGTGGAGATCGGCACCAAACCCGTGTGCCACAACCCCCGGTGCATCACCCAGACGGAGCTCTATCTGCCCCCGCTGGTGAAGAAAAACGGCGGCGTGGACTGCTGCGCCTTCTGCGACGCTCCCCTCTAATTGATTTTTTGAAAAAAGGGCTTGACACCCCAGACATTCTGTGCTATTATACACAGGCTGATGTTTGGGGCGTCACCCTTAACCTGCGGGTGTAGTTCAATGGTAGAATCCCAGCCTTCCAAGCTGGTCGCGTGGGTTCGATTCCCATCACCCGCTCCATACGCGCCTGTAGCTCAGGTGGATAGAGCAACTGCCTTCTAAGCAGTGGGTCAGGGGTTCGAGTCCCTTCAGGCGTGCCAATCATTTAGAGTTTTGCCTCTGAATGAGATTCCTGCATTGCTGGCAGAAGGCACTCCTGTTGCGCATCAAGGTTCGCCTTCGGCTCCCTTTCTGCGGAAGGGACTTTGGCCGGCGAACTTGCCACCGGCAAGTCCGCTGATCGGCCAAACTTCAGGCGTGCCAGCCCATTTGAGGGCCTCTCCCCGTCCCAAGCGCAACAAAGTCAATATGGTGGGTATAGCTCAGTTGGCAGAGCACCGGATTGTGGTTCCGGGTGTCGTGGGTTCGAGCCCCATTACCCACCCCATACTGTGGCTAAGGGCCGGAGCGTCCGCTCCGGCCCTTGCTTCCATCCTCTTCATTGGGGTGTAGCCAAGTGGTAAGGCACGGGACTTTGACTCCCGCATTCGTTGGTTCGAGTCCAACCATCCCAGCCAGACCATTGTCCCCCTGGCTCGCCCGGGGGGACTTTGCGGAATAACTTCATATGACCTAGTAGCTCAGTTGGTAGAGCAACGCCCTTTTAAGGCGAAGGTCCGGGGTTCGAGTCCCCGCTGGGTCACCACGTCGGAGCAAGCGTCATATCGCTTGCTCCGACTTTTTTCAAAAGTCAGAGTGCGCTCATTTTGCTGCTCCTCCTTTCCAAATCGAACCCGCTGCGCTGGGCTTCGATTTGGTTTTAGGTGCAGACCTGATAGCCGTGCATCTATACTGTTGCGATACTTCATCGAAAATGCGTTATTTTCTCTTTTTTGGAGGAAATAACGCATTTTTTCGTCATGTTTGAAAATTGGCCCTGATTGAAAATTCAACTTTAATTCAACTCGCTCTGAAAAGGTCTATCTCTTTACCGGAAGCAAGGTGACCGGTGGATTCTGCGTGACCAGAAAGGGGCTGCTCCTGCCATCCAAGCTGGGCCATAATCATGGAGCTGCCCGACGGCTTTGACACGGTCATCGGCGAAGGTGGAGCCAGCCTCTCCGGCGGAGAGCGGCAGCGGATCTCCATTGCCCGCTGCATCCTGAAGGATGCCCCCATCGTCATTCTGGATGAGGCCACTGCCAGCGTGGACGCCGACAACGAGAGCTACATCCAGGAGGCCATCACCCAACTGTGCCGGGGCAAGACCCTGCTGGTCATTGCCCACCGGCTCAATACCATTCGCCACGCCGATGAGATCCTGGTCATCGACCAGGGGCGCATCGTTCAGGCCGGCGCCCACGACACACTTATGGAGGAGGAGGGCATTTATCGCCGCTTCATCACCGCCCGCTCCAATCCCACCGGTTGGTGCCGGTAAACACAGTGAGCCGAACGAAACGGAAAGAATGACCGGGATGCGTGTCCCGGTCATTCTTCGTTCCAGCTTCTTCCCCTGATTTATCTCGGAGAACATGCAAAACCAATATGGCGGCATCTTGCAATTTCATGCGACAAAGAGTATGATGTGGTTAGCTGGCACTAACCATCATTGAGGTGACCATATTGTATGGATGACAACAAGCAGTTTTGGGAGCGGTTTTCACGGCATTACTCCGGTTTCATACGCCGCTCTCAGACAACCTATCAGCAGATCTGCAAAGCAATGCGTCCTTTTCTGAAACGGGACATGGACGTACTGGAGTTGGCCTGCGGAACAGGCCAGCTGTCCGTGCCACTGTCTCCATGTGTCCGGAGCTGGGAGGCAACCGACTTTTCAGCTGAAATGATCCGTCAAGCCAAAAAGCAGGTTTATTCGTCCCGGCTCCATTTCTCCGTCCAGGACGCCACCAAGCTGCCCTACGGGCCGGAGAGCTTCGATGCGGTGGTGATCTCCAACGCCCTCCATGTCATGCCTCACCCGGAACAGGCTCTGGCGGAAGCCTGGCGGGTTCTGAAGCCGGGGGGATGGCTGTTCGCCCCCACCTTTGTCTGGGGCAAAAGCCGAAGCGCCAGACTCCGGCTCTGGTTCATGGGGCTGTCAGGCTTTCGGGTGTACCATGTTTGGACTGCCGGGGAGCTGATGGCATACCTGTCCGAGCGCGGCTATTCCATCGTTCGCCATCCACTTCTCGGAAGTTCGTTGGCGCCGCTGTGCTGTCTGATAGCCAGGAAGATCCCGGATGAACGGACTGCGGCACGGCAGACCACCGTCCAATCTGTGCAGCTTGATCATACAAAAGTCAAGGAGGAATGAGAAATCATGTGGTAGTACACAGTGGAAGTCAACGGAATGATGTGCGGGATGTGCGAGGCCCATGTCAATGACGCCGTACGCAAAGCCTGCCCGGTCAAAAAGGTGAGTTCTTCCCGCAGCAAAAACCAGACCGTGATCCTCTCTGAAACAGAGCTGGACACGGCGACTCTTATGAACACCATTCGCGGCACGGGGTATGAGGTCGGCACGATCCAGAAGGAGCCGTACAAAAAAAGAGGATTATTTGGATGGGTTTCTTGGCGGCAGCGGTCAGAAAAGAGGTGTGAACATGAACACGGCAATGCAGTCGTTTGGATATGGATTAACAGCTTTGCTATTTTGCATCGCTATTCTTGGCGTGTGCCATAACATCAAAAAAACTGCCCGAAAAGTTTTGAAAAGCCAGCAAACACATAAGGATGAGCTGCCGTAAGCGTTTGGAGCTATGGAGCAGATGCGCTTGGCGGTGAACTTACACAGCAGGTCGCTCCTGATTTAAAAGCGCAGATCACATAAAATGCGGTGGAGGCCATATCCAGGCTCCACCGCATTTGATATTCCGTGCCAAATGGCAGGTATTCACTTATCGCGTTGCCGCTCGATAGCAAAGTCCGCCAAATTTGCACAGGCTCATTGCCCGTGCGCATCTTCCCGCATTTTCGTTACCTGCTCCAAGTGCGCCTGCACCGCCGCAAAGGATTTTTCGCTGATCACATGCTCGATCCTGCAGGCATCCTCTGCGGCTGTTTTTTCATCCACGCCAAGACCCTTGAGCATTTCTGTCAGTACTGTGTGTCGGGTGTACATGGTCTCAGCAATGGCGAGGCCTTTTGATGTCAGAGTGATTGCGCCTTCTCCGTCCACCTCCACATAACCGTCTTTTTTTAGAATGGACAGAGCACGGCTGACACTGGGCTTGGTATAGCCCATTTGTTCTCCTACATCAATAGCCCGCACGAAGGATTTTGTTTGCCTTAAAATATAAATGGTCTCCAAATACATCTGACCAGATTCATGGATTGCCATATAAGACCTCCATTGGATAAAGCATTTTGATTATTATAGCACAGTCCGGAAAAATGAACCAGCCTGTTTATCGGAAACGGAGATTTTCTTTGCTGAATATAGGTTCCCGCTTGACAATTGATTAGGCATGGTATATTATAGCAGAGGGTTAGATGTTGCTAACCTAATTTTTTCGCGGTATGGTTTCCTATCGCTAACCAGACTGTGGAAAAATGATTAAATCAACTGTGAAAAGGTGATGGATATGACATTGTTGGATGCTCTGGACGGTCAGGAATATATCGTCAAGCAAATCAATACGGACGATGAGGAGCTGAATGCGTTCCTTTTTTCTTTAGGTTGCTATGTGGGAGAGCCGGTGACCGTGGTATCCCACCTCAAGGGCGGCTGCGTGGTTTCCATCAAGGATGGCCGCTACAATATCGACAACCAACTGGCCTCGGCCATCGAGATATAAGATCTGGAGCACTTATTACGCCCCAGAGCCCCAGATCTAAGGTATTCATTCATGTTTATTCTGCCCAACGGTTAGCGTAGGGCAACCGCTGAGTTGTGAATAAAGTACATCGCACACATAGAAAAGGAGGAAATGTCATGCGTATTGCCTTGACTGGCAACCCGAACTCCGGCAAAACCACCATGTACAACGCCCTCACCGGGCGAAATGAGAAGGTGGGCAACTGGGCCGGCGTGACGGTTGAAAAGAAGGAGCACCCCATTAAGAAAGCCTACTGCAGCGGGACGGAGGATCTGATTGCCGTGGATCTGCCCGGCGCCTACTCCATGTCCCCGTTCACATCGGAGGAAAGCATCACCAGTTCCTATGTAAAGCACGAACATCCTGATGCCATCATCAACATTGTGGATGCCACCAACCTGAGCCGCAGCCTGTTCTTCACCACCCAGCTGCTGGAACTGGGCATCCCCGTGGTGGTCGCCCTGAACAAGAGCGATATCAATGCAAAAAAGCAGACCGTCATTGATGTAGCGTCTCTCTCCGCCAAACTGGGCTGTCCCGTGGTAGAGACCGTCTCCACCGCTGCGGAAGGGCTGAAGGCTGTGGTGGACGCCGCGGTTGCACAAAGCGGTAAGACCCAAAGAGCTCCCTATGTCCAGGGCGACATTGATCTGACTGACAAGAAGGTTGTGGAGGAAGCCGACCGTAAGCGTTTCGCGTTTGTCAATTCCCTGGTCTCCCAGGTGGAGAAGCGGAAGGTCCTCACCAAGGACAAGGGCACGGGGGACGCCATTGACGCCGTGCTGACCAACAAGTTCCTGGGCATCCCTATCTTTGCCGTGGTCATGTTCCTGGTGTTTCAGATCTCGCAGGTGTGGGTGGGCACACCCGTTGCCGATTATCTGGTGGGCTGGATCGAAACCTTCCAGGGCTACGTCGGCGAGGTGCTGCTGGCTGACGCCAATCCTCTGCTGACCGCGCTGCTGGCCGACGGCATCATCGGCGGCGTGGGCGCCGTGGTTAGTTTCCTGCCCCTGGTGATGATCATGTATTTCCTCATCGCCCTGCTGGAGGACTGCGGCTACATGTCCCGCGTGTCCGTAGTGCTGGACCCCATCTTCAAGAAAGTGGGCCTGTCCGGTAAGTCCGTCATCCCCTTCGTCATCGGCACCGGCTGTGCCATCCCCGGCGTCATGGCCAGCCGCACCATCCGCAACGAGCGGGAGCGCCGGGCCACCGCCATGCTGACCCCCTTCATGCCCTGCGGCGCCAAGATCCCCGTCATCGCCCTGTTTGCCGGTGCCTTCTTTGACGATGCCGGCTGGGTAAGCTTCCTCATGTACTTCACCGGCATCGTGCTTATTTTCCTGGGCGCCCTGCTGGTCAACAAGATCGCCGGCTACAAGAACCGCAAGTCCTTCTTTATCATCGAGCTGCCTGAGTATAAGGTACCCTCTCTCTGGTTCGCCTTCAAGGCCATGTGTGCCCGTGGCTGGGCCTACATCGTGAAGGCCGCCACCATTATTCTGCTGTGCAACACCGCCGTGCAGATCATGCAGACCTTCAACTGGAGCTTTGCCGTGGCGGAGACCGCCGACAGCTCCATTCTGGCCTCCATCGCCCATCCCTTTGCCTATCTGCTGGTGCCCATCGTGGGTGTTCTCAGCTGGCAGCTGGCAGCCGCTGCCGTCACCGGTTTCATTGCTAAGGAAAATGTGGTGGGCACGCTGGCTGTCTGCTTTGCGGGCCTTGAGAACTTCATCGACACCGATGCCCTGGAGATGATGGAGGGCGCCGGCGCCGAGGTGGCGGGCGTCATCGCCATCACCAAGGTGGCGGCTTTGGCCTACTTAATGTTCAACCTGTACACACCTCCCTGCTTCGCCGCCATCGGTGCCATGCACTCTGAGATCAAGAGCGCCAAGTGGCTGTGGGGCGGCATCGGCCTCCAGCTGGGTACTGGCTATACAGTGGGCTTCCTGGTCTACCAGATCGGCACCCTGATCACCACCGGTTCCATTGGCGCCGGCTTTGTCCCCGGTCTTATCGCTGTAATTGTGTTCGCCGCAGTTCTGGTGTGGCTGTGCCTGAAGGCGGATAAGGATCTGAAGCAGGAGTATGCGCTGAATGGAGCGAGAGCCTGATGATCGACTGTATCGTAATTGGCATTCTTGTGGTAATCATCGCAGCCGCCGCGTTCTATGTCTATAAGGCAAAAAAGAGCGGCAAGAAGTGTATCGGCTGCCCGGATGGATGCTCTTGCAGTTCCAAAAAGGCAGACCAGCATCACTGCTGCTGCAGTACCCATGAGAAATAGAAAAGATGCGGGGGCCTTCCGTTTGGATGGCCCCCGCTAATCATTTCATGCATCCATGAACTTTCCTATTGACAAACACGATGTGATATATTAAAATCAGAACATAGGTTAGCTATCGCTAACCTCCGGGAGAAATCCCGAATATTTTTTGAATATAAGTTAGCTATTGCTAACCATCTGCTTTGGGAGTGACTCACTATACGATGTTTCTACCATAACAAATCCAGAAAGAAAGGTCGCTAAAGTCTTATGAGTAAAGTTGCAGTTGTGTATTGGAGCGGCACGGGAAACACCGAGGCCATGGCCATGGCGGTGGCCGAAGGAGCCAAGGGCAAGGGTGCCGAGGTATCTGTGATCACCGCCGCAGAGTTCTCCCCGGAGCAGGTCAGCGAGTATTCCGCCATCGCTTTCGGCTGCCCCTCCATGGGGTCGGAGCAGCTGGAGGAGAGCGAGTTCGAGCCCATGTTCACCGCCTGTGAGGGCAGGCTGAGCGGGAAGAATATCGCCCTGTTCGGCTCCTACGGCTGGGGCGATGGCGAATGGATGCGCAGCTGGGAGTCCCGCTGCAACGACGACGGCGCCAATCTGGCCTGTGACAGCGTGATCTGCAACGAGACTCCGGACGATGACGCTCTGGCGGCTTGCCGCGAGCTGGGCGCGTCGCTGGCCTGACAAAAACACCGCAGAAGGCAGGAGGCGCTCGTCTCCTGCCTTCTGCCTGTATCCCCAGTCAGCATAGGCAAAACCATTTCCGAACCCAGAGAAACAGGTCGTGAGAAATCATGCTGAAAGAATATTTATCGAGCCAGGACTCCGGCACAGGCCGTTGGAGCAGCAGTATGCCAGGGGTGCAGATCTGCCGGTTTTCCCTGCCGGAGCCGGAGCAGGAACCTCTGCGGTCTGTCCCGGTGTGCGGCGCACCGCTCCAGTTTGAGGTGCTGTTCTGCCTGACCGGCCGCCTTACTGTCCAAGCGTTACAGGGTGCTTCCTGCATGGTGGAGGCGCCGGGGATTTTCCTGCTCTCCGACAGCTCCGCTCTCCGCTCGTGTCGGTACAGCGGAAACCTGAGCGGTGTTTTGATTGCCGTAGACGCCAAAGCCGCCAAGGAAAGCCTTGTGACGGTCTGCTCCACTTTGGGGATGAAGCTGGACACCAGGATCGTCAAGAAAAAGATGACAGCAAGAAACGGCTGCACGGCCCTGCACGGCACGCCTTGGACACAGGCTTTTTTTGAAACCGTTCGTCGTCTGTCCGAGCAGGAGCAGGAACGCTACTGTGTTTTCAAGTCGGTGGAACTGCTGTATCTGCTCTGCACCGAGGTATCTGAATCGGATGAATCTCTCTCCGGCTCAGGCTGTCCTGTATCCCACAGCCTGTTGGAAGTCAAGGCATACATCCAGACGCATCTGTCTGATAAGCTCACCATTGCGCTCCTCTGCAAACAGTTTTCCGTTTCCCCCACCTTCTTGAAAGAAGGGTTTCGCCGCGCCTATGGCATGCCGATCCACACATATTTGATCCAACTGCGCCTCCAACGGGCACAAGAGCTGATCTGCACCACCCGGATGCCCATTCAGCAAATTGCGCAGTCTGTGGGGTATGAGGGTATGAGCCAGTTCAACGCAGCGTTCAAGCGGGAGTATGGCATGACTCCCGGCCAGTACAGAAAAATGTCGGAAACCGCAACTCTGCGTCCGTTTTGACAGCGACAAATTCCCACATTTCCTGCTATAATAACCAGACATTCCAAAGTGATCAAAGGAGTGACAGCGATGAAACAGCATCGTTTTTGGGCCTGGGGCGCTGTGATTTGCATGATTATGGTCATGGTCACCGGCTACAAGCGGAAATAAGGGAAAGGAAGGATCACAATGAGCGTTTATACGAAACTGGCCTGCTTTGCCACCGGTGCGTTGTTTGGCTCTTTTGGCGTTAAGCTGCTGTCCAGCAAGGATGCCAAGAAGGCCTATGTCCATGTCACGGCCGCCGGCCTGCGGATGAAGGACTCGGTCATGGGGACCGTAACCACGGTGCAGGAGAACGCCGCGGACATTCTGGCCTCCGCCAAGGAGCTGAACGAGGACCGGGCTGCAAAGGAAGCGGAGGAAGCCGCCGCTGCCAATCTGGAGAGCGAAGAAGCCTGATTGACCCAGAGGGAGCCGCCAGCGGCTCCCTCTTTTCGTGAAGGAGGAATCTATGAACGCAACCATATTGCACGAAAGCCGGGGGCGCATCCGGTTCCGGCTGCGGCAAAAACAAATGACGCTCGCTCAGGCGGATCTGCTGGAGGCATGGATTCAGGGAAAGTCCTGGTGCCGGCAGGTCACCGTCCATGAGCGAACCTGCTGCGTCATCCTGTACTACGATGGGACTCGCCAAGCCGTGCTGAACGAAATTCGGCATTTTTCCTGGCAGGAGGCGGAGCGGACCACCGCACTGCCCGCCCACAGCAGCCGGGCGCTGAACCGGGAATTTGAGGAGAAACTGGTAACTAAGGTAGTGTGCAAAGCCGCCTGTACCCTGTTTCTCCCACCTCCATTGCGGATTGCCCGCATACTCTGGCACATGATCCCCTTTGTACGGCGGGGACTGCGCTGCCTGCTGCGCCGCCGCATCAAGGTGGAGCTGCTGGATGCCCTGTCTATTTCCATTTCTGCCTGCAGAAGGGACTTCGGAACCGCCGGAATGGTCATGTTCCTGCTGGAGGTGGGCGAGCTGCTGGAGGAGTGGACAAGGAAGAAATCTGTGGCGGATCTGGCCCGGTGTATGTCGCTGAATGTGGACCGGGTCTGGCTGCGCACAGCCCAGGGCGAAGTGCTGGTCCCTGTGTCCCAGATCCAGCCGGGGGATGCAGTAGTCGTCCGCGCCGGCGGCATCGTCCCCGTGGACGGCCTGGTGCTGGAGGGGGAGGTCACCGTCAATCAGGCGTCCCTCACCGGCGAATCCATCCCGGTACCCAAGCACCCCGGAGGCGCAGTCTATGCCGGCACCGTGGTGGAGGAGGGCGAGTGTGTGCTGGAGGTGAAGCAGGCCTCCGGTCAGAGCCGCTATGACCAAATCGTTCACATGATCGAGCAGTCAGAGCAGATGAAGTCGGAGGCTGAGAGCAAGGCTGCCAATCTGGCGGACAAGCTGGTGCCCTATACCTTTGTAGGGAGTCTGCTGAGCTTCGTCCTCACCCGGAATGTAGCACGGGCTTTGTCGGTGCTGATGGTGGACTTCTCCTGCGCCCTGAAGCTGGCCATGCCTCTGGCCGTCCTCTCTGCCATGCGGGAGGCGGGACGGGCCCATATCACCGTCAAGGGCGGCAAGTTCCTGGAGGCGGTGGCGGCTGCCGACACCATCGTTTTCGACAAGACCGGCACCCTGACCCACGCCTGCCCCCGGGTGGCTCAGGTGGTGTCCTTCGGTGGCAAAGAGGAATCCGAAATGCTGCGGCTGGCTGCCTGTCTGGAGGAGCACTTCCCCCATTCCATGGCCAACGCCGTGGTGGAGGAGGCCAAGCGCCGGGGCCTGCGCCACGAGGAGTACCACTCCAAGGTGGAATATCTGGTGGCTCACGGCATCGCAAGCACCGTCGATGAGGAGCGAGTCCTCATCGGCAGTGCCCACTTCGTCTTTGAGGATGAGGGCTGCGTCATTCCGGAAGGCGAACAGGAGCGCTTTGATGCCCTGCCGCCGGAGTATTCCCACCTGTATCTGGCGGTGGGGGGGCAGCTGGCCGCTGTGATCTGCATCTCCGACCCGCTGCGGGAGGAGGCGAAGGAAGTTCTGTCCACCCTCCGTGCTCTGGGGGTCACCAATACCGTCATGCTCACCGGCGACAGTTACCGCACCGCCGCAGCCATTGCCGCCCAGGTGGGAGTGGATGACTTCCGCGCCGGAGTCCTTCCGGCGGACAAGGCGGAGTATGTGGCAAGGCTCCGCCGGGAGGGACACACCGTGTTGATGGTAGGCGACGGCATCAACGACTCGCCGGCCTTGTCCGAGGCGGACGCGGGCATCGCCATCAGCGACGGCGCCGCCATCGCCCGGGAGATTGCAGACATCACCATCGCTGCCGACAGCCTCTGGGAACTGGTAGAGCTGCGCCAGATCGCCATGGCTCTAATGGCGCGCATCCACTCCAACTATCGCTTTGTCATCGGCTTCAACGGCGCCCTGATCGCTCTGGGTGTGGCAGGAGTCCTGCCACCCGCCACCTCCGCCACGCTGCACAATCTTTCCACCCTGGGCGTCAGCCTGCGGAGCATGAGCCGGCTGACTGCTCAGACGCAGTCCACTCAGGGCAACAATTTGCAGAATGGATAAAAAAAGATTTCTTTCCGCTTGGTAGCTTGTGCTTTTTGCGCGGTTGCACATAGCTAACTCGATATGCTATAATACACTCACGATGCGCAGTGCGTGATGCATGGTAAGTCCAATCGCCCCTGCGCATCGTTTTTTACAATACAGTTAGCCATTGCTAACCACATTGAAGAAAGGGGAGGATTGTATCAGACCGTATCGATCTACCATTGTTCTTTCTGTTCTGCTGCTTATATTGTCCGGCTGTTCACTGTTTGTGGGCGTGATTGACCTGACGCCGGGCGAGCTTCTGGCGGGCAATTTTGAGCAGCTGGAGATTTTCATCATCTCCCGGCTGCCGCGCTTGCTGGCCATCCTGTGTACCGGAATCGGCATGAGCGTAGCAGGGCTCATCATGCAGCAGCTGTGCAGCAACAAATTTGTGTCCCCAACCACCGGCGCCACCATCTCCTCGGCCCAGTTCGGCATCCTGCTGGCGCTCCTGTTTATGCCGGCCTCCACACTGTGGAGCCGGGCCATCTTCGCCTTTGCCACGGCGATTCTGGGCACCTGGATCTTCGTCTGGTTCATTCAGCGCATCCAGTTCAAGGATGTGGTGATGGTCCCTCTGGTGGGCATCATGTTCGGCAATGTCATCGGCGGCATTACCAACTATCTGGCTTACAAATATGAGATGACCCAAGCTCTGTCCTCCTGGCTGGTGGGCCACTTCTCGCTGGTGCTGAAAGGCCGGTATGAGATCGTCTGGCTGACGGTCCCGCTGGTGGTGCTGGCCTTCCTCTTCGCCAACCATTTCAACATTGTGGGACTGGGCAAGGATTTTTCCAAGAACCTGGGTGTCCCGTATAACCTGGTCCTCTTTTCCGGGCTCACCATCGCTGCCATGATCACCGCCAGCATTGTGGTGGTGGTTGGTTCCATCTCCTACATTGGACTGATCGTGCCCAATGTGGTGGCCATGTACAAGGGAGACAAGATCCGTGGCACACTGGTGGATACCGCTCTGTTCGGCGCCATCTTCGTGCTGGTGTGCGACATGATTGGCCGGATCGTAATCGCCCCCTACGAGCTGCCCATCGAGCTGATCGTGGGCATCCTGGGAAGCCTCATTTTCATCGCCCTGCTGTTTTACCGGCTCAAGCACGGCCGGAAGGCCATCCGTCTGGGCGGCGCCGGAACAAGCTGCTGCTCCACCATGCCCAACCTGAAGGGAGGTGCAGACCAGTGAACACCGCTGCTGTGCGTGCCAACCGGCGCAAACTTCTGATTTTAGTGGTCCTCGTTCTGCTCTGCGCAGCGGGATATATGTTGGTGGAAGTCAACTTTTCTAATCCCAAACTGTTTGCCTACGCCATGAAGATCCGCACCCCCAAGCTCATTGTTATGCTCATTACCGCCTTTTCCATTGGCGGCGCCTCTCTGGTATTCCAGTCTATCATCAACAACACCATCGTGACCCCCTGCCTGCTGGGGATGAACTCCCTGTATACCCTCATCCACACGGCGGTGGTGTTTTTCCTGGGGTCTGCCAGCGTGGTGGCCTCCAATGCCAACCTGTCCTTCGCAGTGGACGTGGTGCTCATGGGCGTTACCGCCACCATTATCTACAGCTGGATCTTCAAAAAGACCAAGCACAATGTGCTGTATGTGCTGTTGGTGGGCACAGTGCTGACTTCGTTTTTCAGCAGCATTCAGACCACTCTTACCCGGGTCATGGACCCCAACGAGTACGATACCCTGCTCAACACTTTGGTGGCCAGCTTCAGCAACATCAATTCCGAAATCATCGTCTTTTCCCTGATCCTTCTGGCCGCCGTTATCTTCGCATTGCGAAAAGAGCTGGCCCTGCTGGATGTGCTGACCCTGGGC
The DNA here is from genome assembly GCF_002160435.1 of Pseudoflavonifractor sp. An176. NCBI lineage: Bacteria > Bacillati > Bacillota > Clostridia > Eubacteriales > Oscillospiraceae > Pseudoflavonifractor > Pseudoflavonifractor sp. An176. Next base: position 42,996 of record NZ_NFKO01000015.1, read on the forward strand.
AAGGAACAGGCCATCAACCTGGGTGTGGACTATGACCGCTGCATCCGCCGCCTGCTGCTGGGCGTGACCCTCTGCATCGCCGTGGCCACCGCCATGGTGGGACCCATCTCCTTTTTGGGGCTTATCATCGCCAATCTGTCCCGGCAGCTGCTGAAAACCTTCCGGCACACCCAGTTGGTGCTGGGCTCGGCCCTGTTCGGCATGATCGTGCTGGTGGGCGGACAGCTCATCGTGGAACATGTGTATTCCTACTCCGTGCCGGTGAGCGTGTTCATCACCGTGGGCGGCGGCCTTTACTTCCTCTATCTCCTCCTGACAAGAAAGAAGGTGTGACCATGCGTGTACAGGAATTGACAAAACAGTATGACGGGAAAACCGTGGTGGACGGCGTGAGCTTCGCCATTCCCAAGGGCAAGGTGATTTCCCTGATCGGCCCCAACGGTGCGGGCAAATCCACCGTTATGGGCATGATCTCCCGGCTCATCGCCCACGACAGCGGACTGGTGGACTTTGAAGGCAAGGACATTGGCAAATGGAAAAGCAAGGAGCTCTCCAAGCGCCTTGCCATCCTGACCCAGTCCAATAACATCCAGATGAAGCTGACCGTGCGGGAGCTGGTGACCTTCGGGCGCTTTCCCTATTCAGGCAACCGTGTCACCCCAGAGGATCAGAAGATCATCGACCGGGCCATTGCCTACATGGAACTGGAGGAGTTCCAGGATCGCTTCATCGACGAGCTCTCCGGCGGCCAGCGGCAGCGGGCGCTGATCGCCATGGTCATCGCCCAGGACACCGAGTATGTGCTGCTGGATGAGCCCACCAACAATTTGGATATCTACCACGCCACCAACATGATGAAAATCGTCCGCCGTCTCTGCGACGAGCTGGGGAAGACGGTGATTTTGGTGCTGCATGAGATCAACTATGCGGCATTCTATTCCGACTATATCTGTGCCTTCAAGGACGGAAAAATCGCTAAGTTTGGCACTGTGGAGGAGGTGATGACGAAAGAGAACCTGTCCCAGATCTATCAGGTGGACTTTGAGATCCTGACCATTGCGGGCAAGCCTCTGTCCATCTACTATTGACCCTTATTTTCAGTACTTTTTAGAAAAGGAGTAACCAAAAATGAACATGAAAAAGATGCTTTCTCTTGCCCTGGCCGGTGTGATGGCCCTGAGCCTCATGGCCTGCTCCGCTCAAAATGGCGGCGATTCTTCCGAGAATACCTCCTCGCCCAGCAGCAGCCAGTCCAGTGAGGAAACCCCTGAGTCTGTGACCATTACCAGCCTCAATGCCAACAAGGAGGCGGCGGAGCTGGAGGTGCCTTACGATCCCCAGCGTATCGCCATTCTGGATATGGCCTCGTTGGACATTCTGGACGCCCTGGGCGTGGGCGACCGGGTAGTGGGTACCGCCTCCACCAGTCTGGAGTATCTCCAGGACTACATCAATGACGACATTGCCAACCTGGGCACCATCAAGGAAGCCGATCTGGAAGCTGTCATGGCCTGCGAGCCGGATGTCATCTTTATCGGTGGCCGTCTGGCCTCCAGCTACGACGCCCTCAGCGAGATTGCTCCTGTGGTCTACCTGGCCACCGATACCGAGCTTGGGGTCGTGGAGAGCGTGCGGCAGAACGCTACCACCATCGCCTCCATGTTTGGTCTGGAGGACAAGGTGGATGAACTGATGGCCGACTTCGACGGCCGCATTGCCGCCCTGTCCGAATTTGCCGCCGGTAAGACCGCCATCGTAGGACTGGTCACCAGCGGCAGCTACAATGTGCTGGGCAATGACGGCCGCTGCTCCATGATTGGACGCGAAATTGGTTTCGAAAATATTGGCGTGGACGCCAACATCGACACCTCCACCCATGGCAACGAGGCATCTTTTGAGTTCATTGTGGAGAAGGCACCCGACTATATCTTCGTTCTGGACCGCGACGCCGCCATCGGCACCGACGGGGCAAAGCTGGCCCAGGAGATCATGGAAAACGAGTTGGTGATGGGCACCGACGCCTACAAGAACGGCAACATCGTCTATCTGGCTCACCCCGCCGTGTGGTACACCGCCGAGGGTGGTATCTCCGCACTGGACATCATGCTGCAGGATCTGGAGAGCGAGCTGCTGGGTTAACGCTGTTTCAGATGGAGTATTACGGCCTCTCTCCAAAGAACTCATATATCGTTTTCATCGAACTTGACTGCTAACGAAAGGAGCGCTTACCATGGATCAGGAAAACAGAATGCCTCTTATTGGCGACAAGGCCCCGTCCTTCGAGGCTGTCACCACCCAGGGTCCTATCAAATTCCCGGAGGATTACGCCGGCAAATGGGTGATCCTCTTCTCCCATCCCGCGGATTTCACTCCGGTCTGCACCACGGAGTTTATGACCTTCGGCTCCATGATCGACGAGTTCAAGGCTCTCAATACTGAGCTGGTGGGGCTCTCGGTGGACTCCATCTACTCCCACATCGCCTGGCTGCGGAAGATCCAGGAGCTGGAGTGGAACGGTAAGAAACACATCAATGTGACCTTCCCCCTCATCGAGGATATCCGCATGGAGGTGGCCAATAAGTACGGCATGATCCAGCCGGGACAGTCCAACACCCAGGCGGTACGGGCGGTGTTTGTCATCGACCCCAACGGCGTGGTGCGAACCATCCTGTACTATCCGCTGTCCACGGGCCGTAACTTTGACGAGATCAAGCGTATCATCCTGGCGCTCCAGAAAGCGGACGCCGACGCCTGCGCCACCCCAGCCGACTGGCGGCCCGGCGATGATGTCATCGTACCCACCGCCGGCAGCTGCGGCGTAGCCAAGGAGCGGATGGACAACCAGAGCGAGAATCAGTATTGCCTGGACTGGTTCATGTGCTTCCGCAAAGAGGCGAAGTAATACTAAGTTAATTCCCCAATAACAGAAAACCGGTCGAGATTTCATGCACGAGATCTCGACTGGTTCTTTTTTATTCGACACCATTTGTCCTTACTCACTATATACCGCTCAAGCTCGGCAAATATTTCTCTTCGTATGCACTCACCGCACGGTGGGTGCATTTTTTGTTTGTCGAAAAATGGCGGCCTCTGCTCAGCGTCCGGTATGTCCGGTCGCTCCATTGCCGCGACCCACCGCTCCGAAATTTGGTTCGCATCCAAATTTCAGAAGACGGAGTCAATCACCATGTACTTTCATAGAGAGGACTATCCTTATAGGATGCCTTGTGGGAACGGAAGTTGACCGTATGCCCCATATACTCCGGCTTGGATAAAATCTGCCCGACTATATAGCCGCTCCAGTTATACGGGTTGGGAAATTCCTTCCTGCTTTTCCAGACACCCATACCTGTCTCCTTTTATCCACTTTTCAATTTGCGAAACTTATTGTACCTTATCGAAATAAGACTGATGGTGTACCATAACATCGTCTAGAATTCCCGAATCATCAAAGCCAAGCCTCCAAGAAGCCAGGTCAAAAGAGTCATTCGTTTCGTAAGTAAGAACATATGCCTCAGAGCTATCGCTTGGCTGTCCATATAACTCTAACACATCTTCTCTGGTAGACCATCCCAGCATCAACCCACCGGGAAGGCGGAGTTCCGTGCCGGAAAAGTCGTAATTGCCATAGATTACATGGACGCCTCCCACCGTGCTTTCTGCGACAGGTATCGTGCTTTCGGTGGGGTTGAAAGCACAGACGCTGACAGTCTGTTCACGGTCATTGGTCAACGTGACCCATTCCCATTCATAGGACGCATACGGGCCTTCCGCGCCGGCCAGAGAAAGCCCGGCATCCTCCTCGGAAATCACCCATCCATCGTTCAGGAAAGCCGCAAGGGGAACCGGCAGCGTATAAACCGTATCATTGATTTGAATCGAAAAATTTTTCCAGTCATTCGAAAGTTCAGGGGATGGCGGGTACAATTCTGCCCCTGCCGCATCGAGTTCTGTCATAAATTCGAGCGTCATCAAGGTGGAGGTATGCGGCAGGTAGGTAACTTTCGCAAACAGAGCAAAGTCGTTCCCGCCCCACAGCGCGCGCCCTTCCTCGTACCTCTTTTCACTGATTTCAAAGGAATGCCGTTCGCCGGTCATATCTACGCCGCGCAAATAATAGGAGTCTGAGCTATAGTCTCCGATCCCCATCTCATAATCAAATTCCAGCCGCTCCAAATAGGCGGCTTCCGGGCGCTTGAGGTAGGGAATGTCCAAAACGAGCGGCCGGACAAGGAAGAAAGCGGCGGCGAGACAAAGCAGAATGCCTGCGGTTCTGCCAACCTTTTGCAGGAACGTTGTGTCCGGCTGAATCAGCAGTATGAATAAGACAAGGGCGATGATCACCGCCACCAGCCCCAAGCCGCCATAGACAATGACGGCTTGCATAAACCCTGTGATGCCGATGGCAAAGGCATCGGCGCTTGTAAACCATTCCACCACCGCGAGGATGGTGATCGGCAGAAAAAAGATGACGGCAGGGAACAAAATAAACCATTTTAACTCCGCCTTGCTTTTTTCGCCGCCGGGCGCTCTTTTGTCTGTTCGGTTCTCATTTATATTGTTCATTTTCTCTCTTGCTTTTATGAAAATCAGTGTTTCAAACGCTCCAGCGTCTCGCAAATCGCAAGCATCCCCTGTTTTTGATCTTTGATTTTGGCGGTGATGCTGTTGTTGACCAGCGACAATTTTATTTTGGTTTTCCCGCTTTTCGCTTTGATGATCCGCTGGGAAGGCAGTAGCCCTTTTTGTACGTTCAGTTCGTCAAACTGGTCAAACGGAATGCAGATTTTACCGTAAATATGCGAGATATCAAAAGTTTCCAACACTGCGATAACCAATGTTTTTTCTGTCACGCCAACATAACAATATACATTACTCAAAGCTCCCAGTGCCAACATTTCAGCCGTCCCAGACATCAAGGTTCCCCATGCTTTTCCCTGGTATGTTTCTCCTTCCGGGCAGATACTATCTAACATTTCATTCATATCTTTCTCGTTCATAAATAAAGTCATAAAATTCACCTCGTCGTTTTGCCCTCTAGTTAGTAGATCTGGTTCCGGTTTAATTATAACACTTAGCTGGTTTTTCGGTGTGAATTCAAGGTAAAACACTCGTAAATGTTAGGCAGAAAAGCCCCAACGATTGCCATATCCTTTGCTGTGTCTGATGTTTTTGTTTCTGATGCAAGCGTTCACGGATGGGGCGTACTATTACTTCTTCATTGAGCATATTAGCTCCTTTCGTTTCGTTCAGGCCAGTGGGGCGGAACGAAACGGGGCGGGGAGCGGCATCCCACACCCAGCCGCCGGCGCTCAAAAGAGCGGGGAACAATATGGGTGAGCCCTGATATATAAAAAGCGAGCCACAGCTCACTTCCATGAGCGTGGCTCGCTACAGCCTGTAGAAAAACCTGCTCCGGCAATTAAGCCAGAGCAGGTTTTTTGCTTGGAAACGAAAGCGGAAACGGAAAAAGCATCCAAACAGCAGCTACACTTTTCCCCCATCCTGTTTGTTTTCCGCCATCCGGCGCCGGATGGCGGCCATTCCATTTCCAAATGGCCAGCTTTTTCAGATTCATGGCAGCAAATTTAAGCTTCACCCAGTTTGTCACCTGGGCCAAGCCTCTGTACTGCGTGTAACGCATCCCGTGTTTTTCCTTCGCATCGGCAAACACACGCTCAATCTTCTCTTTTCGCAGCCGGTACAGTTCTTTGTACACCGCCATATGCCGCACGTGCTCTGCCATCTCCACATAGTCCTGCCAGACATGGCGCAAGACTGTTTTCTCGCACTTGGCGTTCTCGGTGCACATCCCTCTGGTGGGACAGCTCTTGCAAAGATAGCCTCGGCTTTTGTATTCCCGGTAGCCCTCCCGGTTTGTGGTGGAATAATGCAGCGCACGGTATTCCGGACAGATCACATCGTCAAAGTATTCATCATACACATAGGCCCACCAGGGGTGTCCGTTTCCTTTGGTCTTGGGGCGGGTATAGCAGGTGGAAAGAACGCGGCCGCTGTCGAAGATTCTCTTGCAGATCCAGGGGGTTTTGTAGGCGCTGTCCGCCACCACGGTTTTGTGCTCGGGGTAATACTGGCATACTTCATCGTACAGAGGATCAAAGGCTACACTGTCGTGGATATTGCCGGGAGTGACGTGAACACCAACAACAAAATTGTGCTTGTCACATGCTGTGTGCGCTTCGTAGGCAAAGCACTTTTTGTGCTCCCCCTTGTGGAATACACCGCTTTCCGGGTCGGTGGTGGACACCACCGTTTCCTTCTCCTCCGGCGGCTTTTTGTCGCTGTCATCGGAAAAGGGCTTTTTCCCGTGTTCCTCCCGGTCCTTGTTCACTTCATCGAACAGCTCTTTTGCGTACCGCTTTGCCTGCTTGGGGACCGCCTTTTTGGCCTGCTTTTTCAGATTAGCACTTGCCTTAATGTGGGTTCCGTCCACAAAAATCGCTTCTGTGTCCAGATATCCTTCCTCTGCCGCGGCTTTCAACACCCAGCGGAACACATATTCCACCGTGGCGTGGTTGAATCGGTGCTTGAAGTTGTAACTCACTGTGGAGAAGTGCGGCACTGCTTCGTTCAGCGGATATCCGATGAACCACCGGTATGCCAGATTCATGCTCACTTCCTCCAGGGTTCGGCGTAGGGAAGAAATTCCATAGATATGCTGGATCAACACGATCTTGAACAGCACCACCGGGTCAACGCTGGGCCGGCCGTTGTCCTCGCAATACAGATCCTCCACAAATTCGTAGATTTTCTTGAAGTCGATGGCGTCGTCGATTTTCCGCAGCAAGTGATCCTGCGGGACCATGTTCTCCAAACTTACAAATTCCAGCTGCTCTCGATTTTCTGCGTTCTTTACCAGCATTTTTATCACCCTACACCATTATACCGCATTTTCTCTCTCAATACGAGAAAAAGGCCACCAAAAGGTGACCTTTTTCGACAGGCTGAAGCCCGGAGGAAGCATTTGCTTCCTCCGGGCTTTCGTCTTAGTTTGGCGGGTTCTTCGGTCTAAGAAGAACTTAGTTGCCGCGGCGCTTGCGCACCACAGTGGCAGTGCTCAGAGCCACCACAGCGGCACCCAGAGCGGCCACATACAGCATCAGCTGAGCGGAGTC
>NZ_NFKO01000016.1:0-49262 GCF_002160435.1 Pseudoflavonifractor sp. An176
GACGCATGGACAGCCTCGTACCCCAGGGAGGTCCTTAGGGGGGAACGCCCTAAGCGGGTTTTGGTTTCTTTTGCCCGCTCAAAAGAAACCCCCAGCGGGAAGCGTCCCCGCCAGGCTGGCAAGCCGGAACCTTGGGTGGTTAGACGGACACCCCCCTTCCTTTGCCCAAGGGATATAAAAAACCGCCGGAGAGACGCACGCAGCATCTCTCCGGCAGGCTGTTATTTCACTCTAAAGGTCTTGGGTGCCCGGCGCAGCACCAGCGCCAGCATCCCCACCGAGTACACGGCGGTCACCCCGAACACCAGCAGGGCAAACCAGGTAGGCGTGCTCTTGATCTGTGAGGGCGCCCAGCACACCGCATACATGGCGATGTTCAACAATTTGAATATGGGGTTTTTCGTGTCCAAATCCGAGGTGTAGGGCTGGAAGAGGTAGTACAAGCCCAGGGAGTGGGTGGCAAAAAACACACCCAGGGACAGAAGGGCCAGCAAAAACAGGATAAACTCTCCCACCGGAGGCCGCCCCCCGCCCAGGAAGGTGAGGAGGACAAACATCACGCACACGGCACCGCTGAGCAGCAGGTTCACCCCGCACAGCATTCGCCAGCGGAGGAAGAAGTTCTTCAAAATGGCGTCCCGCTCCCGGTACCAGCCGTAGCGCAGCAGCGCCAGGTCGCAGTTATAGAACATGGCCTTGCAGATGCGCTCCCCCACGGTGTTGTCCATGAGGTACAGCAGGAACACACAGATGGGCAAAGACTTGGTCACATAGGAGAGCACCTCCCCCATCTCCTGCTCTTGCCCCTGGAGCCGAAACCACACGATTCCAACACATCCCACCACGGTGAGTCCTCCCAAAATGGCCAGGACCACAAAGAAGGGCTTGAGGAGCATCCGGCGGTGGCGGCGGAAAAACACCGCCTGGAGATACCGCCAGCCGTGGAGGTGAGAGAAGTCCACACGGGTGTCCAAATCGCTGTCCCGCAGCTTCACCTGCTCAAACTGGGCCTGGTTGGCATTTTTCACGGCGGCCTGACCGGGGATCTTGTCCGCCCGACAGGTCTCCAAAATCAGCTCATAGTGGCAGGGGTAGCGGGAGATGGCCCGGGCGCACAGGCTGCCCAGGGCAAACAGCAGGGTCACCGTGGCGGGATAGAGCAGCACCTGGTCCAGGGCCGGGATAACCCCGAAGGGCATGGGCAGATAGGCCAGGGCCAGGCAGGCCACCGTCAAGGCCAGGATGTACCCCACCTTGCCGCTGGGCAGAGCGTGGAACTTGGCGTACAGCATGAGGTGGAACCACTCGGCCATCATACGCACCCCGGCCAGGGCCAGAGAGAGCAGCAGCCCCCGGAGCACCCCCGCCCCGGTGAGCCCGCCCCACAGCAGGAGGAAGGGGGTGAAGCCCGCAAACATGGCCAGGTGGTGGGTGACCATCTCGGTGGTCTGGTACTGGGTGGCGTCCATGCCCATCTGGCGCACGCAGGTGTACTTCAGCTGGGAGGGCTCCACGGATATGGGCTGTATCATGGTACCCGCCACAAAGCTGAGCCAGAAGAAAATCCACACCGACATGGCAAACCCGTCGGGAGACAAGAACTTCACATCCGCCAGAGACATAGGCACCAGCCAAATGAGGGCCAGGTAGATGGCCTTACCCAGCAGGGCGGTGACTCCCCGATAGAGGGACACCAGGATGGAGAGCACCAGCTTGCCCTCGGTGGCGGCGTACAGCTTGTCGGTGAAAATCCGCTTCAAGAGGGGCACCCGGCCCAGCCAGTACACCAGCCGATTGCCCGCTATGGCTGAGCGGATGCGGTAGATCTGGGAGGCACAGGTGAGGTTCACGGTGCCACCTCCTCCCCGTCCTCCTCCTGGGTGAGCAGGTCCACGATGTAGGACTCAAACTCCGGAGTATGGATTTTGGCGTTGTCCACCCCCTCCAGCTCTCCCTGGTGGAGCAGGACAATTTCATCGCACAAATCCTGGGCCAGCTGGAGAATGTGGGTGGAAAAGAGGATGATATGGTCCCCTTTCATCTCCCGCAGCAGGTTTTTCATCTCCAGAGCCGCCACCACGTCAAAGCTGGTGAGGGGCTCATCCAGCAAGATCACCGGAGGTCTGCCGATGAGGAAGCACAGCATCTGAATCTTGTGCTTCATGCCGTGGGAGTAGCCCCGCATGAGCCGGTTTCGGTCGTCGGGCTCCAGCCCCACCAGCTCCAGCCACTGGTCCGGGGTGCGGCCGCTCTTGTCCTGGGAAATCTCCTGAAAGAACTTGACAAACTCGGTGCCGGTGAGAAATTCCGGCACCACCGGGGTGGACAGCACATAGCCGATGTCCCCCTGCTTGGGGGTGCGGGTCTGGCCGTACTCGTCCACCAGGGACACCGTGCCCCCGTCGGCGGGGAACTCGGCGGACAGGCAGTTGAACAGGGTGGTTTTGCCCGAACCGTTGCGGCCCAACAGGCCGTAAATCTTTCCCTGTTCAAAGGTAAAGCTGGCGTTTTTCAGCACCTCTTTGGTGCCGAAGGACTTGCAAATTTGGTCAAGAATCAACTGCATGGGGAAAACTCCTCTCTCGGATGGTTTACTCCAAGTTCAGCCGACGGCTGAGGATGTAGTTGGTGATGCCCAGGTGGACCACGCAGCGCACCACGTCCAGGATCAGGCCCCACACCGTGGCTGTCAACAGAACATTGGAAATCCCGGCCACATCCACCGACACCTCAATCTCATTGATGCTAATCATGGTGGAGGTCAGATCAGGATAGCCAAACAGGCCGATGACGGAGCCCACGGTGGACCAGATGACACTGAGCACAATGAAGGCCAGCACGGCAAAGCCCACCCGGTGGCTGCCCGCCAGATGGCCCAGAGCCATGGAGGCATACACCTGAGACACCGAGCAGATGATACCCACAAAGAGGGAGACCACCAACAAAATGACCAGGGGCAGGAAGTTGGGAACATTTTTCATGCCCATCTTCCAAAGTTCCGCCAGCACCTGGCCCATCTCCGGGAAATAGGCGATGATGGCCACCGAGGCCAGGGCCACAACGCCGCTGATGATGGAGATCACCATGGCGCTGATGAGCTTGGAGGCCAGCAGCTGCCAGGGCTTCACCGGAATGGTGAACATGAGGTAGCCCTCATCCTTCAACAGGCCCTGGTAGAACCGGGCAATGATGATGACGGTGGTCACCACCATCACCGCCATGATGAGCAGCACATACATCACACCCAACAGCGAGGTGAAGATGCCCATGCCGCCCCCCTCGGCCAGAGGGGAGCCGGAAATGAGCCGATTGACCCCGGACACCACCAGCAGCACCCCCCACAGGGGCAGGAAAATCTTGAACATGGCTTTGAAGTCATATTTCAGCAGTTTAGCCAGCATAGTAGTCACCTCCCTGAGGATTGGCCCGGAACATGTCCCGGAACACGTCGTCCACGCTCTTGCCCTCCCGGGCCCGGATGTCGTCTACGGCCTCGTGGCCCAACACCCGGCCCTGCTGGAGGAACACCACCTCGTCCAGCACCCGCTCCACGTCTCCAATGAGGTGGGTGGAGATGAGCACGGTGGCCTCGGGGTTATAATTGGTCAGAATGGTGTTGAGAATAAAGTCCCGGGCTGCCGGGTCCACCCCGGCGATGGGCTCATCCAACAGATACAGGTAGGACTGGCGGCTCATGGCCAGACACAGCTGCAACTTCTCCTTGGTGCCCTTGGACATGGACTTGATGCGGTCGGTGGGGGCAATTTTTAGGCTCTTACACATCTCGTTGGCCTTCTTCCAGTCAAAATCCGGGTAAAAGTCGGTGAAAAAGTCCACCAAATCCCGGGTTTTCATCCAGTCGGCAAAGTACATCCGGTCGGGCAGATAGCTCACATGGGCCTTGGTCTCCACCCCGGGGGTGTAGCCGTTGATGGTCAGCTCCCCAAAGCTGGGCTGCAACAGCCCGCACATGAGCTTGATAAGGGTGGTCTTGCCCGAGCCGTTGGGCCCCAGCAGCCCCACCAGCTTTCCTCGCCCGATGTTCAGATTCACATCGGTGAGGGCCTTGGTGTGGGAAAAGGTCTTGCCCAGCCCTTGACATACAATCAGATCTTGGTTCATCTCTCTTCCTCCTTCCAGGTTTGCACAAACTCTTTGGCCTGCTGAGTGGTAAATCCCAGCCGCTTCATGCCGTCAAAATAGGCCTGAATCTGCTCTCGGGCCAGCTGGCGGCACATTCTGGCCAGCACTTCCCCGTCCTCGGTGACGGTGCGTCCCGCCGTCCGGTTGGTCACCACCAGTCCGTCCGCCTCCAGCTGAGAAAGCGCCCGCTGCATGGTGTTGGGATTCACCCCAGCCTCGGCGGCCAGCTCCCGAACGGTGGGAATTTTGCTCCCCCGGGGATACACTCCCGAGGAAATCCGCTGCATCAGCTGCCGGTGCAGCTGCATCCAGATGGGGCCGCTGCCCTCTACATTCCAACCCATCCGTCCACCTCCTTGTATTATTGACTTAATACAAGTATACACACCTCCACCTCCCCTGTCAAGGTGGAATCGGGGGAATCTGGCAAGAAAGATGGAACCGAAGCGTTGGGGTTTTATACACTTTGAAGATTGACAACTTGGGCCGGGAAGGCTACTATTTGGAACGTATATTTCCATGCTTGGAGGGGTCTCCTTGAAACTATTGCGTCAATTTCTCATCATTCTGCTGCTGTCCCTGGTGGGGGAAGGGCTCCACGCCCTGCTGCCTCTGCCGGTTCCGGCCAGCGTGTACGGCCTGGTGCTGATGCTTCTGTGCCTGTGCACCGGGATTCTCCGCCTGGACCAGGTGGAGCGGGCCTCGGACTTTCTCATTGAGATCATGCCGGTGATGTTCGTGCCCGCCGCCGTGGGGCTCACCGAGAGCTGGGAGCAGCTGCGCGGCGTGCTGGTGCCCATGCTGGTCATCATGGTGCTCACCACGGTGCTGGTGATGGTGGTCACGGGTCATGTGACCCAGTTTGTCATGAAATGGAGGGAGAAGCATGACTGAGTTTCTGGGTAATTCCCTGTTTTTCGGGGTGGGTGTGAGCCTCATCGCCTATGAGGTGGGGCTGCTGCTGCGGCGCAAGTTCGCCCTGGCCATCCTCAATCCCCTGCTCATTGCCATCTGCTGTGTCATCCTGTTCAACAAGGCCCTGAATATTCCCTATGACGACTACTACGAGGGAGCTCAGTACCTGTCCTACCTGCTCACGCCCGCCACGGTGGCCCTGGCGGTGCCCCTGTATCGGCAGCTGAAGCTGCTGAAAACCCACTGGCTGGCCATTCTCTGCGGCCTGGGGGCGGGCATCATCGCCGGAGGGCTGGGCATTCTGGCCCTGTCGGTGCTCTTTGGCCTTGACCACCAGCTGTATGTGACCCTGCTGCCCAAGTCGGTGACCACCGCCATCGGCATGGAGCTGTCCCGGGAGCTGGGGGGCGTGGTGGCCATCACCACCGCCGTCATCATTGTCACGGGAATTTTGGGCAATGTCATTGGCGATTTCATCTTCTCTATCTTCCGCATCAAACACCCCATCGCCAAAGGCCTGGCCCTGGGCAACTCCGCCCACGCCATTGGCACCGCCAAGGCCATGGAGCTGGGGGAGGTGGAGGGCGCCATGAGCAGCCTGGCCATTGCGGTGGCGGGGGTGCTCACCGTGGTGTCCGCCTCGGTGTTTGCACAGTTTTTGTAACTGGTCCCATGAAATCCCGGCAGTCTCTGGACTTGCCGGGATTTTTCTGTTGTCAGGTTCGGGGATTTCATGTAAAATAGACGGTACACGAGAAAAAACAAGGAGGTGAGTCCCATGTCCGTGCTATTGTTGCCCAATGAGGTGCTGTCCATGACCGCCCAGGCCGCCCGCCGTCTGGTGGATGCAGGGGACGGGGACTGCGCCCTTCTATATCTGGCCCTGCTCCAGGCGGGGAGCAACCCGGACCAGGCCGCCACCCAGCTGGGGTGGGACCCCGGCCGCATGAGCGCCGCCTTTGCCCGGCTCACCGCCATGGGGCTGGCCCAGGGCAGTTGCCCCGGTGTCTCCCCTGCCCCTCAGGCCGCCCCGGTGCAGGACGACCGCCCCCCGGAATACACCCGCGGGGACATCGCCGACGCCCTGGAGCGGGAACAGAGCTTTTATGGGCTGTCCCGGGAGATGGAGCGGCTGCTGGGCCGGGTGTTCTCGGACACCGACTTGAAGAGCCTGTACACCATCTACGACTATCTGGCCCTGCCTGTGGAGGTCATCTTCATGCTGGCCGGGTACGTCGTCCGCGCCAGCCGCCGCCAAAAGGGGGACGCCTCCCCCCTGCCCCGGATGACCGAGGTGAAGCGAGAGGCCTTCCGGTGGAAGCGGCTGGGCATCACCACGGTGGAGCGGGCGGAGGAATACCTGCGCGACCAGGAGAGCATCGACCAGCGGGAATGGGGGGTGCTGTCCGCCGTGGGGGTCACCCAGCAGCGGCCTGCCATCGACAAGGAGCGGGAGTACATCCACCGCTGGGTCCAGTGGGGCTTCTCGGATGAGATGATTCACCTGGCCTATGAGCGCACCATCTACCGCAAGGGGAAAATGAATTGGCCCTATGTGAATAAAATTCTGGAGTCCTGGAAAAAGTCCGGCTATACCACCCCCCAGCAGGTGGAGCAGGAGCGGGGCGGGCAGACCCGCAAGGCCCAGCCCCAGACCCAGGGGGCCAGGCCCCAGGAGAACTACCAGCCCAGCGCCAGCCGCATCCAGCAGCAGGCGGACTGGCTGGACCAATTCTTGCAGGAACAGGAGAAAGGTGGGAACTAAATGTCCTACGATGCAGCCATTGTCCAGCGGGCCTCTGCCCGGCTGGCCCGGCGGAAGGAGATTCGGGAGCGCCGCCGCTGGGACCTGGAACAGGAGCTCTACCGCCGCCAGCCCCGGCTGAGGGAGCTGGACCGGGCCATTGGGGGCACCATGGCGGAGTTGGCGGGGCTGGCCATCTCCGGCAAGCCCATCCAGGCCGACGGCCCGGAGATTGCCGACATTCGGCGGCGCAACTTGGAGCTCCAGGCCCAGCGGGCGGAGCTGTTGCACACCCTGGGCTATGAGCCCGACGCCCTGGACCCCACCCCCGCCTGCACCAAATGCGGGGACAGTGGATGGGCAGGGGCGGAGATGTGCACCTGTCTCAAGGAGCTGTGTGCCCAGGAGCAGATGAAGGCCCTCACCGCCCTTCTGAACCTCACCGACGAGCAGAACTTCGACCGCCTGCGCCTGGATGTGTACTCCGACCAGCCCTGGGAGGGGAAACGCTCCCCCCGGGAGAACATGAAGCGGGTGGTAACGGTGTGCGAGGGCTTCGCCCGCCGCTTCCCCGACTATCCCCTCCACAACCTGCTGCTCTCCGGCGGCACCGGACTGGGCAAGACCTTCCTGTCCGGGTGCATCGCCCGGGAGGTGTCGGGGCGTGGGTACTCGGTGGTGTACGACACCGCCATCAGCCTGTTTTCCACCTTTGAGGCCAAGAAGTTTTCCCGGGATTTGGGCCAGGAGCGGCAGGCCCGGGACGACACCCGGCGGTATCTGAACTGTGACTTGCTCATCCTGGACGATTTGGGCAGCGAGCTCACCACTCCCCTGGCCCAGTCCACCCTGTACGAGGTGGTGAACAGTCGCCTGCAAGGGGGCAAACACACCATCATCTCCACCAATCTGTCCATGGAGCAGATTTCCGCCCGGTACACTCCACAGGTGGTGTCCCGGCTGGCGGGTGCCTACCAGGAGCTGACCTTCTACGGGGACGACATTCGGCGGATGAAGAGATAGGAAAATATTTCATTCTTTTGTAACAATTGGACATGAATATTTGTAATGAATTGCGGGTATCCTTATTCTTGCAAGCAAGAGTGATTTCTTCTTTTCATTTCATTTCTCCTTTTTCTTCTTTCTTTTTGCTCCGGGGCAGCGGTGCCCCGGAGCCTTTTTTTATTTGTGCCTGAAAAAGGCGCTGGCAAGCGGAGAAGATGGTTCTTCTCCCATTTCTCTGGTGCAAAGTTGCTCCCCTGGCGAGGGGAGACGCGCTCCGCTGGGGGCCATACCATGCCCAAAGGCTCCCCTGTGCAAGGGGAGCTGGCTGCATTATGGGGTCCCCGCCAAAGCCCAGCGCAAGCGGGTTTGGTGGGGAGAGGAGGTGCGACGGTGTGAGCGAGACTTGCCCCGCCTCCCAGGGGCGAGGCGAGGGATACTCAGTCCGCACCGACGAGACTGAGGGGGTTGTTCTTCTAACAGGCCTCGTTCAGGCTTGCCAGCCTGGTGGGGACGCTCCCCGCTGGGGGTTCCTTTTGGGCGGGCAAAAGGAACCAAAACCCGCTTAGGGCGTTCCCCCCTAAGGACCTCCCTTGGGGTACCAGGCTGGAACTGCGTCAATCCTATGGTCGGCCCAGGCCCTGGTGGGGTCACATGGGTGGCCTGGCAAGTCTATGGAAAGCGCCCCCTTCTCTGTGAGATGGTGCCTCTCCTTCCAGGGCCTCACCCCGGAGAAGCGGCGTTTCCGCCGCCGAGAGCCATACCGCCGATAGCTGGAAACAGCGGCTCACCAGGGTAAGGCCCTGGTGATAGACGTATTGTTTGTCAGAGGAGTAGGTACTATCTGTAGGATTTCCACGCTATCTATGTGACCCCACCAGGCCAAGGGCCGAAAAGAGGAGGACGCAGGGGCTCCCCGTACCGCGGGGTGGATTCCACAAGGCGGGGGAAGGCCCCGCCTTTGGCGATTCTTTCCCCGATTTCTCATCGGGGAGAAATCGGGCATAAGCGGAGCGTCCCTGGCAAGGGCGCAAGGGTGCGCCTGAGAAATCGGAGAAGGTCAATCCCTCCGACCCGGCTGACGCCGGGCCACCTCCCTTTACACAAGGGAGGCTTTGAGTCTGGCAATCACCGGAAGCCGGACTTTCGGCGGCGGAAACGCCGCACACCAGGGTAAGGCCCTGGAAGTAGAAGTTTTCTTTGTCGTAGAAGCTGACACTTACAAAAGAACTGCCATGCCATCTATGTGACCCCGCCGAACCAAGGGCCGAAAAGAGGAGGACGCAGGGGCACCCCGTACCGCGGGGTGGATTCCACAAGGCGGGGGAAGGCCCCGCCTTTGGCGGTCTTTGGTGACTTTCTGGCGGCAGAAAGTCACCCCAGCGGAGCGTCCCTGCCAGGCTGGCAAGCCGGACCCGAGTCCTCGGAGAAAGTCAATCCCTCCGACCCGGCTGACGCCGGGCCACCTCCCTTTACACAAGGGAGGCATTGGGCCTGGAATCCACCGGGGGCAGCGGAGTATCCCCAGACGCAAAAACACCCCCGGACCAATCGGTCCGGGGGTGTTCGGTTCCCTATGAGGTTTTGTGCTCAGCGGGTTGTGAATTAGTGCTTGCGCTTACGGGCAACCACAACCACAGCCACCAGAGCCACCACGCAGACAACCACCACGATCACGGGCACCATCACGTTGTTGGTGTCGCCGGTCGGAGCGGGCTTCTCGCCCTCAGGCTTCTGAGTGGCGTCGGGCTTCTGAGTGGTCTGGGGATTATCGGTAGCCTCAGGCTTGTCGGTGGTCTCGGGAGCACCACCAGCGGTGAGGCCCTCCATGGCGGACTTCAGAGCTGCCACGGCCTCGTCCACCTTGGCCTGGTCGTCCACGGACAGGGTGGCATCGGCCATCACGGCCTTGGCGTTGGCCAGAGCGGTGCGGAAGGCGGCCACGGCGGCCTCGCTGGCCCCGGTGGTGTCCACGGTCTCCGCCTCAGCCAGCAGATCCTCCAGGATGTCCTTGTTGGCCTTGAAGCGCTGAGCCAGGATGGCGTCCAGCAGAGCCTGAGCCACAGGCTTGATGTCGGAGTCCATGGCGTCGCCGTCAGCGGCCACTTCCTTGGCGGCAGCCAGAGCGTCCACCAGCTGCTGCCAGTTGGTCTCCACGTACTTGTCGGCGTTGGCCATCATGTCCTCAGCCTTGGCGATGAGCTTGTTCAGCTCGTCCTTGTCGCCCTGAACCAGGCCCAGGCCCCAGATGCCTTCCAGCAGCTGGTTCCAAGCGGCGTTGACCTCGTCCTGGGTGGCGTCGGTCTTGGCCAGAACGGTCTTGGCGTTGGCCAGAGCGTCCTCAAAGGCCTTCTTGGCGGTGTCGGTGACACCGTCGGTGGACAGGGTGTCGGCATAGGCCACGGTCTTCTCCAGCAGAGTCTTGTTGACATCGCCGGGCTCGGGGGTGGGCTCAGGAGTGGGTTCGGGAGTAGGCTCCACGGTGGGCTCAGGAGTGGGCTCCACAGTGGGTTCGGGAGTGGGCTCCACGTCCTTGGTGATGGTGAAGGTCTTCTCCACGGTGCCGGAGTAGTCCACGATACCACGCACGGTGAGGGTGGCGGTGCCGGGCTCCACATTGTTGGCGTAGTCCACAGCGAAGTCCACGCCGTACTTCAGGGTCTTGTCGCCCAGAACCACGGTGGGCATGGGCTCAATGGCGGAGCCAGTGTAGGCGAACACGTCCTTCTCCAGAGTGACGGTGGCGTCGGACAGGTCGATCTTCTCCTCGGCCACACGCACGCGCAGCTCGGCGCAGGACATGAAGCGGTTGGCCACGTCGCCAGTGCCGCCGCGGGTCTGCACGCCGTACAGACGCACGAACTTGGCTTCCACGGGCTCATTGAACACGGCGATCTTCCAATCGGTGTTGTGGCCCCAAGTGCCGGTGGCCACGGTGGTCCAGGAGCCGTCCTCGCCGGTCATGCTCACTTCCACCCGGTACTCGGTGACAATACCGTTGGCCACAGCGGGACGAGGCAGGTAACGCACAGCGTCCAGCACGGTGGCCTCAGCCAGCTCCAGCTGAATCCAGCGCTTCTCCGGGCTGTTCTCCAGATACTCGCTCCACTTGGTGTGCCAGAAGGTGGTGGAGTTGTTGTCCAAAGCCAGCTCCACAGGGCCCTCGCTGCCGGACTGGGGCAGCTGCTGGCTGGCAGCGGTGGCAGTGGTCTTGGTGTAGTCGTAGTCACGGCTGCCATCGGTGGGATCGTTGTTGGTGGAGCCGCTGACGGCCAGATTGATGGTGTAGGTGCCACGGGTGGCGTGGTCCTCAGACTCGGTGAGGATCTTCACCACGTTGTCGTGGGCGGGGATGACGGTGTAGGCAACGTTGTTGCCGTTGTCCACTTCCAGGGTATCCACCAGCAGAGCCTGGGTGTCATAGGTGCGGGCAGCCAGCTGGCTGTCGTTCCAGGCCTTGCCGTTGACGGTGATGCCGGTGAGGGCGTCAGAGCTGTTGATGGGGAAGCTGGTCTGAGCCAGGTTCAGCTCCACCTCGGTGAGGCTGACGCAGTAAGAGGAAGCGGCGGAAGCGGGATCGCCCTCCTTGTTGGTGACCGTGATGCGGAAGTTCACGGCATCCTGGGGCTCGAAGGTGTAGGGGATGCGGGTGACGTTGGTGTGGGGATTGGTGGCCTCACCCTTGGTGATGTCCAGAGTGGTCCACTCAATGCCGTTGCCACTGACTTCCATCTTCACATCAGAGGGCAGAGCAGCGGAGAAGCTGTCGGTGGCAAAGTACAGCACCACCTGACCCAGGAACTGAGCGGTGTCATAGCGGAAAGCAATAGAAGCGGACTTGTTGCCAGCCTGAGCGGAGTCGTAGTTGCTCCAGGTGCTCTCGTTGGGGCCACCATCCAGGTTGGGGTCCACCTCGGTGGAGCCGTCCCGGATGGCCTCCAGGGTGTCGCTCTGGAGCTCTGCAGGAATGTCCTGGGTCAGCTCGGCGGCGTTGGCGGCCACGTTGTTGCCGATGGTCACGTCGCCCTCAGCCACACGGATGGAGGCAGTGACAGAGATCTCCTCGCCGAACACCTGGCTGGTGCCCTGCACGGTCTTGGTGCCCACGGTGGCGGTGAGGTCCTCGGGAACGTTCCACTCCACGGGGAACTCGGCGTTGAGGATGGTGCCGTCAGCCAGAACAGCGGGACGGGACGCGGGCAGAGTGACCTGTCCGTCCTTACGCACGGCGGCGGAGTAGTTGAGCAGAGCAGCCACCTGGTCCAGCATGTTGATGTTGACGGTGGTGGTGACGTTCACCTCATCGATGACGCCGCTGATGGTGAAGGCGCCAACCTCCTGGATGAGGTCCTCGTTGTAGGCGTTCCAGGTCACGCCCAGCTCCTTGGTGGAGCCGTCCTTGTAGGTAACCTCCACGGTGTCGGGCAGAACAGGGGCGTTGCCCACCTTCACATAGTGATAGCGGGAGATGTCATAGCTGATGACGGGGTTGTTGCCGCCCTCGTCCTTCACAGGAGTGGTAGTGACGGTGACGGAGCCAGCCTTCACGCCGTTGGCGGTGGCGGTGACGGTAAACTCACCGGCCTTGTCGGTGGACTGCACGATGGCCACCAGCTGGCCAGCGGCAGCGTTGCGGGACAGGCTCTGATAAGAGGTGTGGTCGATCTGACGGCCGTTGTCCACGCCCACGATGGTGCCCTCGCCCTCGATGGAGAGCTGGACGTTCACGTCGTTGGTGTTGACCAGGTTGCCGTTGGCGTCCTTGATGTCGATGGTGATGTAGCTCAGGTCGTCGCCGTCGGCCACGATGGAATCACGGTCAGCGGAGAGGGTGAGCTGAGAGGCGCCGGAGGTGGTCTTCACCACGCTGCGGCCCTCGGTCTCGGTGATCTGGTCGCCATTTTCGTCAAAGGCCTTGACTTCCAGAGTACCAGCGGCATAGGGCACCATGAAGGTGGCATACAGGCTCTCATAGCCGGACTTCTGGGTATAGGTGCCGGTGCCGGAGGTAAAGGTGCGGTAGGTGTAACCGGCATCGGTGGTGGTCACGGTGGAGGTGGCAGTGCCCACTTCCTCACCGTTGAGGTAGACCTTCACCACAGGAGCGTCGGAGTACACAACCACTTCCACCTTGTTGTTGCTGTCCTTGGACACATCGTCCTCGTCCCAGGTGGGCAGCACATGGAGGGTGGTCACGTCCTCGTTCCACTGGCTCTGATACAGATAGTAGCTGTCCTTGGGCAGGCCGTTGGTGTCGATGATGCCGAAGTAAGAGGACTTGGGAGAGGGCCAGCCGCCCACAGCGCCAGTGCCGGTGCCGTTCCAGGGGGTGGGCTCGCCGATGTAGTCAAAGCCAGTCCACACAAACTCGCCCATGGAGGCGTCCAGCTGGAGCACACGCCACCAGGCATCGGCCGCCACGGCGCCCCAGCCCACGGTGCTCTTGTCGTAGGAGGTCAGCAGGCGGTCGCCGCCCACATCCACACGGTTGCCCTTGCGGTCATACACGCCGCGGCTGGTGACGGCAGAGGCCGTCTCAGAGTGGTACACCAGCCAGCCCTTGCTCACACCAGTCTGCAGGTGGGCAGCGGTGGAGTAGTTGTAGCCGATGATGCCGCCATTCTCGGCCACCACAGCGGCGACCTTGTTGGCGATGTCCCAGTTCTCCTTGAGCTTGTTGTCGCCAAACGTGGGAGGACGGGTGGTGTCCACCTCTTTGATCCAGTCAATGAGGTTCTGGGCGATGGTGGGATAGTTGCTGTAGCCAGCGTAGGATACGCCCTCGAAGATCTCATTGCCCAGGGAGTACATGATGACGGAGGGGGCGTTCTTGTCCTGGTTGGCCATGGCCTTCACATCGAACTCAGCCCAGGTCATGCCAGTCTCGCCGCCCAGGATGTTGTTGCCCTCGGCGATGGTCACGTTGAACCACTTGGAGTAGTCCTGGGTGTTGCCGTTCTTGGGCAGAGTCCAGGTGTCGAAGGCCTCGTCGATGAGCATGATGCCCTTGCGGTTGGCGATCTCCACCAGCTCAGGAGCGGCGGGGTTATGGGTGACGCGGATGGCGTTGCAGCCCATCTCCTTCAGAATCTCCACCTGGCGCTCGATGGCGCGGTACCAGGCCTCGGAGCCCAGAGCGCCCTGGTCGTGGTGCATACACACGCCCTTGAGACGGGTGGGCTCGCCGTTGAGCTCAAAACCAGTGGTGTTGTTGAACTCCGTCCAGCGGAAACCGAACTCGGTGGTATAGGTGTCCACCACCTGATCGTCCACCAGCACCTCGGTGACGGCGGTGTACAGGTTGGGGTTGTCGGTGTCCCACAGCTTGGGGCTGTCCACCTTGGTGGTGAGGGTCACGTCCTTGGTGGAGTTGGCGTCCACGGTGACGGTCTCGCCGGTGACAGAAGCCACGGACTGCTCGCCGCCCAGCTCGTAGATGCTCTGACGCACCACCACGTTGGCGGCCTCACCGCTCTGGTTGGCCACGGTGGTGACCACGTTCACGGTGCCGTCCTTGCCCTGGCTGTCAGCCAGATTGGGGGTGGTGATGTAAGTACCGTTGCGGTCCACGTGCACGGGATCGGTGACGGTCAGGTGCACGGAGCGGTAGATACCGCTGCCGGAATACCAACGGCTGGAGGGAGTCTGGTGCTCCACCTTCACGGCCAGCACGTTGTCGCCCTCATAGTTCAGGTACTCCTGGGGCAGCTCGAAGGCAAAAGAGGTATAGCCATAGGGGTGGAAGCCCAGCTCATGGCCATTGAGGTACACGGTGGCGTTCATGTACACGCCGCCGAAATTGACAGATACGACCTTGTTCTTCCACTCAGGGGTGATGGAGAAGGTCTTGCGGTACCAGCCGGTGCCGCCCAGCAAGTAGCCGCTCTCAGCCTCGCCGCTCTTGCTGTACTCCTGCTCGATGCTGTAGTCGTGGGGCAGATCCACGTCCCGCCAAGAGGAGTCGTTGTAGTTGGGGTCTGCGTCGCCGCTGCCCAGGTTGAACCGCCAGTGGTCATTGAAGTCCACAGTGCGGCTGTCCCCGCCGTAGGTGTTGACGTAGACCGTCTCCTCAGGAGAGGAAGTCTGTGTGCTGGTCGAGCGACTCTCGCCACGGGCGAATGCGCCAACCGTTACCAGGTTTGCGCCCATCACCAGGGCCAAAGCGCCTGCAAGCAGCCGTTTCTTTTGGAACATGATATTCCTCCTTCTTTTCATTCCCGGTAAAAATCCGGTCCGGCGTGCCGAAGGGCGCAAAACACCCCTCTGCACAAATACGCAGGATAAGTGTAACATGCTTTATGCGAAAACACAAGAGATTCCATTTCGCATCCATGTGAAATTGTACAAAGTGGTATGTTTTCTTTAAAACTCTGAAAAATCGCTGAAATTCAATTGGAAATGTTTCCAATTCCAGTTTTTTGTCAGGCATATTTTTACTAAAAACTATTTTGGCATAGGAGAGAAAAACAAAAAATCTCCCCTGCCCGCAGGCAGGGGAGAAAATGGTAGCAGCAATTTTTTACTTACCCACGAAGTCCCGGGCCACCTCCACAATGTGGTCGGCGCACAGGCCGAACTGCTTGAGGAGGGCTCCGGCGGGGCCGGAGTGGCCAAACTCGTCGTTGACGCCGATGCGGCGCACGGGGGTGGGGCACTGCTCGGCCAGCACGCCGCACACGGCCTCGCCCAGGCCGCCCAGCACGTTGTGCTCCTCACAGGTGATGATTTTGCCGCACTCCTTTGCGGCCTTCCGCACCAGCTCCTCGTCCAGAGGCTTGATGGTGGCCATGTTGATGACCCGGGCGGAGATACCGGCCTGGGCCAGGGTCTCGGCGGCCTCCAAAGCCTCAGCCACCAGCAGGCCGTTGGCGATGATGGCCACGTCGGTGCCATCGGTGAGCACCTCGCCCTTGCCAATCTGGAACTCATAGTCCTCGTCGTGAATGACGGGAACCGCAGCACGGCCAAAGCGCATATATACGGGGCCTTCCATCTCGTAGGCGGCCTTCACCATCTTGCGGGCCTCCACGTCGTCGGCGGGAGACATGACGGTCATGCCGGGGATGGTGCGCATGAGGGCGAAATCCTCACAGCACTGGTGGGATGCGCCGTCCTCGCCCACGGAGATACCGCCGTGGGTGGCGCCGATCTTCACGTTCAGATGGGGGTAGCCGATGGTGTTGCGCACCTGCTCATAGGCCCGCCCGGCGGCGAACATGGCGAAGGTGGCGGCGAAGGGCACCAGGCCCATGGTGGACAGACCCGCAGCCACGTTGACCATGTTGGCCTCGGCAATGCCGCAGTCGAAGTGGCGGTCCGGGAAGGCCTTTTTGAAGATGCCCGTCTTGGTGGCCCCGGCCAGGTCGGCGTCCAGCACCACCAGATCGGCGTGGGTCTCGCCCAGCTCCTTGAGGGCGTTGCCGTAGCTCTCACGGGTTGCGATTTTCTTCACGTCTGCCATGTTACATCCCCTCCACTTCTGCCAGCTGGGCCTTCAACTCGCCCATGGCCTGCTCATACTCCTGGTCGTTGGGGGCCTTGCCGTGCCACCCGGCCTGATTTTCCATATAGGACACGCCCTTGCCCTTGGTTGTCTTCATGAGGATGGCGGTGGGCTTTCCGGTGCCGTGGTTGGCGTGGAACTTGGCGAAGGCGTCCTCCAGCTCCTGGAAGTCGTGGCCGTTCACCTTCACCACGTCGCAGCCGAAGGCGGCGAACTTGGCATCCACAGGCTCGGTGTTCATCACGTCGCAGGTGCGACCGTCAATTTGCAAGCCGTTGATGTCCACGATGATGCACAGGTTGTCCAGCTTATAGTGGGCGGCAAACATGGTGGCCTCCCAGATCTGGCCCTCGGCCAGCTCGCCGTCGCCCAGCAGGCTGTAGACGTTGATGTCCTTGCCCAGGAACTTGGCGCCCTTGGCCATGCCAGCGGCAGCGGACAGGCCCTGGCCCAGGGACCCGGTGGACATATCCACACCGGGGGTCAGGTTCATGTTGGGGTGGCCCTGGAGGTGGCTGCCAATCTGGCGCAGGGTGAGCAGGTCGGACACGGGGAAGTAGCCCCGGTTGGCCAGAGCGGCGTAGAGGCCGGGGGCGGTGTGGCCCTTGGAGAGAACAAAGCGGTCCCGATCCTCCCAGCGGGGATTGGCGGGGTCGATGCGCATTTCTTTAAAGTAGAGATAGGTAAACAGGTCGGCGGCGGACAGAGAGCCGCCGGGATGTCCGGCCTTGGCGGCGTGGACGCCCTCGATGACACCCATACGCACCTTGCAGGCGGTCACCGCCAGTTGCTTTTTTTCAGCTGCGGTCATAGTTTCAAACTCCTTTTCATATCAGAAAACCCCAGAGGTATGCCAGACGCACCCTTGGGGCATAGACAAATTCATGCAATCCTTTTGGTAAAGAAGTCCGTGGACTTCTTTGCCGGATTGGCTCCAGGGGCGTGCCACGCACACCCCTGGGGCACAGGTTTGAGGGAGGAAGGAATCATGTATGATTGCGTATGGCTGATTACTTCAGCTTCCAGGCCAGGTCGTTCCAGAACAGCTCCTTCTCCAGGCCTTCCACGGTGGTATCCTTGCTGATGTGGACAAACTCGATGCCCATGATGTTGGCCCAATCCTTCATCTGCTCGGCGGTGACGTCGTAGCTGAGGACGGTGTGGTGGGCGCCGCCAGCGGTGATCCAGCACTCCACACCGGTGGTGAGAGAGGGCTCAGCGGTCCACATGACACGGGCCACGGGCAGGTTGGGCATGTCCATGATGGGCTTGACGCAGTGGATGTCCTGGCAGATCAGGCGCAGGCGGCCGCCCATGTCGATGAGGGAGACCACAATGCCGTCCCCTTCCTTGCCCTCGAACACCAGGCGGGCGGGGTCCTTGCGGTTCATGCCGATGCCCAGGTGGTGGGTCTCAATGCGGGGCCGGGCAGAGGCCAGAGAGGGGCACACCTCCAGCATGTGGGCGCCCAGGGAGTACTGGTGGCCGGGCACCAGGTGGTAGGTGTAGTCCTCCATGAAGCCGGAGGCGCCGTTGCCGTTCTCACCCATGACCTTCATGATGGCGGTCATGGCGGACACCTTCCAGTCGCCCTCGCCGCCGTAGCCGTAGCCCTGAGCCATCAGGTGCTGGCTGGCCAGGCCGGGCAGCTGCTCCATGCCGTAGAGATCCTGGAAGGTGTTGGAGAAGGCCTTGCACCCTTCTGCATCCATCATCTTCTTCATGGCGATCTCTTCCCGAGCCTGGTAGCGAATGGCCTCCACGTTGTCGGTGGCGATATCATAATTGGCCTTGTAGACCTCCATCAGCTCGTCGATCTCGGCGTCGGTGACCTGGTTCATCACTTCCACCAGATCGCCCACGGCCCAGGTGTTCACCTGCCAGCCCAGCTTGGCCTGCACTTCCACCTTGTCGCCCTCGGTGACGGCCACTTCCCGCATGTTGTCGCCGAAGCGCATGACCTTCAGGTTGCGGGAGAAGTCCACGCCCAGGCAGGTGCGCATCCAGCGGCCCAGACGCTTCTGGACCTCTTCGTCCTTCCAGTAGCCGGCGATGACCTTGCGGGGCATGCGCAGGCGGGCGGCGATGAAGCCGTGCTCCCGGTCGCCGTGGGCAGCCTGGTTGAGGTTCATGAAGTCCATGTCGATCTCCTCGTTGGGGATCTCCAGGTTGTACTGGGTGGCCAGGTGGCAGTAGGGCTTTTGCAGGTTGACAAAGCCGTTGATCCACATCTTGGAGGGGGAGAAGGTGTGGCACCAGGTGACGATACCGCAGCAGTTGTCGTCATAGTTGGCAGCCTTCACCACGTCGGCGATCTCCTTGTTGGTCTTGGCAGTGACCTTGTATACCAGCTTGCAGGGCAGGTTTCCGGTGGCGTTGAGGGTGTCCACCATCTCGGCGGCACGGCGATCCACGATCTCCAGCACTTCGGGGCCATACAGGAACTGGCTGCCCACAACAAACCAAAATTCTTTGTTGTTCATGTTCATAACCTCCGTTATGTCAAGTTTTTATTATACGTGTTCCACGGCGGCCCGCTCCACAGCCAGGCCCGCCTTGTAGTGCACCATAAAGTTGGTGAAGCCCTCCACGTCCTCGGCCTGAGGCTCCACCACAGACACCTTCTGGTCGCCAAAGACCTGGGTGTTCAGGTAGTCCTGGAGGGACTGGCCATCGGCCTTATGTACCGCATAGGCGGCCAGCAGGGCCATGCCCCAGGGTCCGCCCTCTCCGGCGGTCTCCATGGTGGCTACGGGGCTGTTGGCGGCGGCGGCCAGAATGCGCTGGCCCACCACGGGGGTCTTGAAGAAACCGCCGTGGCCCATGAGGCGGTCCACCGCCACATGCTCCTCACCCAGAATGTCCAGGCCCACCTTCAAGGTGGCCAGGGCGGAATAGAGCTGGGTGCGCATGAAGTTTGCAAAGTTCAGGTGCGCCTCGGGGCCACGCACCAGCAGGGGCCGGCCGTCGCTGAGGCCGGTGACCGGCTCGCCGGACAGGTAGTTATAGAGCAGGAGCCCGTCCCCGTCCGCCTTGCCCTCCAGGGCGGAGGTAAACATGGCGGTGTACAGGGCGTTTTTGTCCACCTCATGGCCCAGGGCGGTGAGCAGGCCGGAGAAGACCTCCGCCCAGGCGTTGATCTCATTGGTGCAGTTGTTGCAGTGGACCATGGCCACGGGAGCCCCGTCGGGGGTGGTGACCATGTCGATCTCCTCGTAGCGGCGGCTCAGGGGCTTCTCCAGCACGATCATGGAGAACACCGAGGTACCCGCCGACACGTTGCCGGTGCGCTTGGCCACGGCGTTGGTGGCGGCCATGCCGGTGCCAGCGTCCCCCTCGGGGGGGCAGAGGATGGCGCCGGGCTGCAAGGTCCCGGTGGGGTCCAGCAGCTTGGCGCCCTCGGCGGTGAGGGTTCCGGCGTTGTCGCCAGCCACCGCCACCCGGGGCAGGATATCCCGGAGCTTCCAGGAGTAACCCTTGTCGGCCACCAGGGCGTCAAAGCTGTCCACCATGGCCTGGTCGTAGTCGCAGGTGTTGGAGTCAATGGGGAACACGCCGCTGGCGTCGCCCACACCCAGGACATTCTCCCCGGTGAGCTTCCAGTGCACGTAGCCTGCCAGAGTGGTGATAAAGGCCACATCGGGCACGTGGTCCTCGCCGTTGAGGATGGCCTGGTACAGGTGGGCAATGGACCAGCGCTGGGGAATGTTGAAGTTGAACCGCTCGCTGAGAATCTCAGCGGCCTGCCCGGTGGTGGTGTTGCGCCAGGTGCGGAAGGGGGCCAGCAGCTGGCCCTCATGGCCGAAGGGGAGGTAGCCGTGCATCATGGCGGAGAAGCCCATGGAGGCCACACGGGTCAGCTTCACCCCGTAGCGGGCTTCCACATCGGCGGACAGGTGGGCGTAGGCGTCTTGCAGCCCGGCCCACACGTCCTCCAGGGAGTAGGTCCAGTAGCCGCCCTCATAGCGGTTCTCCCAGCTGTGGTCGCCGGAGGCGATGGGGGCGTGGTCAGGGCCGATGAGCACCGCCTTGATGCGGGTGGAGCCCAGCTCGATGCCCAGACAGGCCTGACCGTTTGCGAGAAATTCTTTCATATCCATGGAGCAACCCTCCTGTGAGAAATTTCAAACTTATTTCTTGCGGTTTTTCAGCAGGGCAAACACACTCTGCAGCACGATGAAGAAGCACAGCAAGGCAGCGGTGAGAATGTTGGGCCAGGAGCTGGCCAGCTTACCGTTGAACTGCACGATGCTGGCGATGGTACCGTTGATGAGCACGCCGAACAGGGTGCCGATGACGTTACCAACACCACCGGTCAGCAGCGTACCACCGATAACCGCGGAGGCGATGGCGTCCATCTCCAAGCCGGTGGCCTGGTTGACGCTGGCGCTGGTGGTATTGAGGAAGTAGCAAATGCCGCCGATGGAGCACAGCAGAGAGCAGAGCACATAGGCCATCATCTTGGTCCGCTTCACGTTCAGACCCATCATGGCAGCGGACTGCTCATTGCCGCCTACCGCGTACAGGGAGCGGCCAAACTTGGTGTAACGCAGCATCAGGAACACCAGGATCAGCACCACCACAGCGATGATAACACCCACGCCGAAGTAGGGCATAATCATCTTTCCAGCCCGGTTGATGGTGCCGCCGAAGGGCAGGTAGATGCGGAAGGTAGCCAGATCATAGAAGGCACCGCTGGTGATGGACAGCTGGGCGGTGGAGATGACAGCCACCATGCCGCGGGCGAAGAACATACCAGCCATGGTGACGATGAAGGGCTGAATCTGCAGGTATCCGATGAAGAAGCCCTGCACCAGGCCAAAGACCAGGCCCAGCACCAGCACCAGAATCACAGCCACAGGAGCGCTCATGTTCATCTCGGTCATGCCATAGGCCAGAATCATACAGTCCAGAGCCACCAGAGAGCCCACCGAGATGTCAATGCCGCCGGTGAGCATGACGCAGGTCATGCCGCTGGCCACACAGATCAGGCCGGCGCTGCTGCGCAGCACGTTGAGGAAGGTCTGAACGGTGAGGAATCCTCTGCTGGCATAGGCCACGCAGCCGCCAGCATAGAGCACAAAGAACAAAATAATGGTGATCATCAGCAACATGGTGTTGCTGTTCATCTCTTTGACGCTTTTCAAGGCATTGGCAGGTTTCTTGCTCATACCTTGGCCACCTCCTTCTTGGCAGCGGCCTTAGCGGCACTGCGCTTGTTGAACCAGGCCTTCACAGGGGGTGCCTGGATGGCCACGATAATAATTACCACAACAGCCTTGAACACAGGGGTGACCTCGGTGGACACGCCCAGGTTGTACATCGTGGTGGTAATGGCCTGAATGGTATAGGCACCGATGATGGAGCCAGCCAGGTTAAACTTACCGCCGCTCAGGGCGTTGCCGCCCAGAGCCACGGCCAGGATGGCGTCCAGCTCCATGTTCAAGCCGATGTTGTTGGAGTCTGCACTGGTGATTCGGGAGGAAGCCACCAGGCCAGCGATGGCAGCGCACAGGCCGCACACCAGGTAGCACAGGAAGATGATGCGCTTGGAGTTCAGGCCGGCGATGCGGCTG
This sequence comes from Pseudoflavonifractor sp. An176, assembly GCF_002160435.1. Classification (NCBI taxonomy): domain Bacteria; kingdom Bacillati; phylum Bacillota; class Clostridia; order Eubacteriales; family Oscillospiraceae; genus Pseudoflavonifractor; species Pseudoflavonifractor sp. An176. The sequence goes on from NZ_NFKO01000016.1 coordinate 21,884, forward strand.
GCCCGCTTGTTGATACCCACCGACTGGATGTACAGACCCAGGGCCGTGTACTTCAGCAGCAGGGTGGTAATGAGCACGCATACGATCACCACGATGAGGGGGGTGGGAATGCCGAACAGGTAGCCACCCAGCACGCCGTACTCAGGCACACGCACATACACAATCAGGTTGTTGCACAGCAGCAGGCCGATGGCACGGGCCGCCGACCAGAGAATCAGCGTGGCCACCATGGGCTGAATGCCCAAGTAGGACACCAGAGCGCCGTTGAAGGCACCGCACAGGCAGCCCATCAGGATGGCACCGGCAAAGCCCAGAGCCAGAGAGGCGGGGGTGACGGAATCCACAGAGGAAACGCCGAATCCGGCAATGAGCATACAGCAGAAGGAGGCGCACAGGCTCATCACCGAGCCCACGGAAATATCCGTACCGGCGGAGGCGGAGACCACCAACGTCATACCGATGGCCAGAATGGCAACCTCACTGCCACGGTTGAGGATGTTTACCAGACGGCCCTGGAAAATGCCGTTGGTCATGGAAATCTTGAAAAAGTTATAAAATACATCGCCGTTTGCCACATCGTACACGATGTTTACGGCCAGCACCAGCAGCACGCACACGATTGGAAGGAACAGCTGCTGGCGGGAAAATTTCTTGAGAGTTGTCATTCGTCAAAACCTCCTGCAATGGCACTCATAACCCGCTCCTGGGTCAGTTCGCCCTCCAGCTCGCCCACCTTGGCACCGTCACGGAGCACCGCCATGCGGTTACAGGTACGCAGCATCTCTTCGATCTCAGAGGAGATAAACATAATGCTCTTGCCCTCTTGGGCCAGGTGGATGATGAGCTTTTGAATCTCGGTCTTGGTGCCCACGTCGATACCACGGGTGGGCTCGTCCAGAATGAGGAAATCCGGGTCGGTGGCCAGCCAGCGGCCCAAAATCACCTTCTGCTGGTTGCCGCCGGACAGCTGCTTGATGGGAGTCTCCCGAGAGGCGGTCTTAATCTGGAGCATCTTGATGTAGTGGTCGGCCATTTTGTCCTGCTGTGCCCGGGGAATCAGGTGGAACATACCACGCTTGGCCTGAAGGGCCAAGATGATGTTCTCACGCACAGACAGGTCGCCGATGATACCCTCAGCCTTGCGGTCGTCGGGCAGCAAGCCCATGCCCATCTGCATGGCATCAATGGGCTGGTTGATCTTGGCCTCTTTGCCCGCCACCTTCAAGGTACCGGTCTGGGCCTTGTCCGCGCCGTAGATCACACGGGCCAGCTCGGAACGGCCGGAACCCAGCAGGCCGGTCAGGCCAATCACCTCTCCCTTGCGCAGGTTCAAATCGAAGGGCTTGATGGTACCCTTGTGACTCAGCCCCTGTGCCTCAATCTGCATGGGAGCGTCCTTGAGGGTATCAAATCCTTCCGGCTTAATGCTGGCCAAATCATCGAAATCTTTACCCATCATGGCAGCCACCAGCTTGACCCGGGGCAGCTCGTCCACAGGGTACTCACCCACAAAGGTACCGTTGCGCAGCACGGTAATCCGGTCACACACGGCGTATACCTGCTCCAGGAAGTGAGTGACGAAGACGATGCTCACGCCATTTTGCTTGAGCTGGTTCATCATAACAAAGAGCTTGTCCACTTCCACGTCGTCCAGAGAAGAGGTGGGCTCGTCCAAAATCAAAACCTTACAATCCATATCCACCGCACGGGCGATGGCGATCATCTGCTGGATGGCCAGGGAGTAGTTCTCCAGGTTCTGGTACACATCCACGTCAATTTCCAGACGCTTGACCAGTTCCTCGGCCTTCCGGTACATCTTCTTGCGGTCAATGGTACCGATGAAAGTCTTGGGCTCACGGCCAATGTACAGGTTCTCGGCCACGCTGAGGTTGGGGCACAGGTTGACCTCCTGATACACGGTGGAGATGCCCACCTTCTGGGCATCCAAAGTAGAGTGGTTCTTCACCGGCCCGTCAATGCCGTCAATGCGGATCTCTCCGGCCTCAAAATCGTTGATGCCGGTCAGGCACTTGATGAGGGTGGATTTTCCTGCACCGTTTTCTCCCATCAGGGCGTGGATCTCACCCTTACGCAGGGTCAAGTCCACCCCGTCCAGCGCCTTAACGCCGGGAAAGGTCATGGTGATGCCTCGGGCAGTGAGTACGATATTACCTTCCAAAGTGGTTCACCTCACAGAGTTTTGGGTTGAAAAGAGGACCCCGGGAAGTGCCGGGGTCCCCCTGGATGTTTATTTTCTATGGAGTTTTTCCGGAAAATCCTTAGTAGGGACGAGCGTCCAAGACTTCCTGGGTCACGTGGACCATCTCCTGCTCCTCACCGTTGACGGTGATGGTCTTGATGTTGTCCTCAGCGGCGAACCAAGACTCGGTGACGTACACTTCCTTCTCAGGAGTCTCGTTGTTCTCCAGCTGCTTGATGATCTCATCCACCATGGGTGCGGCCATGGGGTTGCACTCGAAGTTGGCGTTGATCTTGCCGTCCATAACCAGCTGGACATAGGGCTTGTTGGCATCGAAGGAAACCAGAATCACATCGCCGTCCACGCCGTAGCTGACGCCAGCGGCATCCATGGCGGTCATGGCACCGGCAGCCTCGTTATCGTTCTGGCAGATCACCACGTTGAACTGGCCCTTGTAGCTCTGGCAGTAGGACTCCATGACCTCCTGGCCGCCAGCCTCGGTGAAGTCACCGCTCTGAGAATCCAGAATGGTCCAGCCCTCACGGTCGGCGATCTCCTTGAAGCCATCGGTACGGCCGATGGTGGCGGAAGCACCGGTGGAGCCCTCGATCACCAGGGCATTGATCTCCTCAATCCCCTTATCGGCAGCGAATGCCTTCAGCCACTCGCCGCAGGCCAGGCCCTCAACCTTGAAGTCAGAGCCAACCCAGGCGGTGTACTTGTCGGAGTCGGTGATGGTACGGTCGATGATGATGACGGGAATGCCAGCGTCCTCACACTCGGTGAGCACTGCGTCCCAGCCGGTATCCACGATGGGGTCAATGATGATGTAGTCCATGCCCTGCTGGATAAAGTTACGCACAGCATCCAGCTGAACAGCGGAGTCGTTGTCGCAGTCCACAAAGGACAGCTCGTAGCCGTTCTCCTCGGAGAACACGTCCTGAGCGGACTTGGTGGAAGCGGTGCGCCAGTCGGACTCGTGTCCCACCTGAGCGAAGCCCACCTGAATCGGCCCATCGTCAGAGCCGTCGCCAGCGGGAGTATTGGAGTTTGCGGTGCCTCCGTTGCCGCCGCAAGCTGCCAGGGAGAACGCCATGGCCAGGGACAAGGACAGTGCAAGTAATTTCTTCTTCATTGTAGTGACCTCCGTTCAAATATTTCGCTTGTTCCACCGGGGCAGATGTTTTGTTCCGCTGCCGTTCGGTGCTTTGTGATTTCAGTATACCAACAAAATCTCAAATGTCAAGTAAATGTACGAACAACTATTCATTTCTAGGTTTACAACAATACAAATTTGTGAAAACATTCTGAGAAATTGGTGATAACCACGAGAAAGACTCCCAATCGGTTCCAGTTTTTCCGAAACGCCTGGAATATTTAATCAATATACGCAAAAAGCGCTCTTCCAGAAAACGGGCATTGTGCACAAATCCCACCAAAACACCCCGGTGGATTTTTTCAAAATCCATCGAGCCGCGAATTCTTTTGCCGGATTCTGGGCTTTTATTTTCTGAATTTGACTGGTGGTATTGGAATATTGCCGAGACTTGTTTTGAAAAGGTACATACCATTTCGCAAAATTTAAAACAAATATCCCGAACATGTGTTGCACCGTACGTACAAATATGGTATACTTTCGATCACAAATCCAACGGACCAATCCCAGAGAACTACGAGAGAGGGGGGGACATTGTGCGCCCCAAATATCAAACGGTCGCAGACACCCTGCGCCGGGAAATCCAGTCTGGACAATACGATGAAACCATGCTTCTGCCCACCGAGCAGGCTCTGTGCGGCCAGTTCCAGGTCAGCCGCCAGACCGTGCGGCAGGCGCTGAGCCTGCTGGCCTCCGAGGGACTCATTGAGCGCCGTCAGGGCAGCGGCTCCCATCTGGCCAAGCGGGACAAGGGTGGCCGCCGCACCGTGGCCGTTATCACCACTTACATTAGTAATTATATCTTCCCCAGCATTCTGCGGGAGATTGAGACGGTGCTGGCCGCCAACAACTGCGCCCTCACCCTGTACGCCACCCAGAACCTGGTGGCCAACGAGCGGAAGATCCTCACCTCCCTGCTGGACGAGCACGTGCCCGACGGCATTCTGGTGGAGGGCATCAAGACGGGTCTGCCCAACCCCAACCTGGATTTGTATCAGGAGATTACGGCCCGGGGCATTCCCATGGTGTTCCTCCACGGCTACTACCGGGAGATGCCCGACTGCCTGTCGGTGCTGGACGACAACTACCGGGGCGGGCGGATGCTGGTGGAGTACCTCTATAATAAGGGACACCGGGCCATTATGGGCCTGTTCAAAAACGACGACATCCAGGGCTTGCAGCGGTATTCCGGCTACCTGGAAGGGCTGCGGGACCTGGGGCTGCCCCTGGACCAGCAGCACGTGTTCTGGTACAACACCGAGACCAAGACCGACCTGCTGCAAGAGGACGAGCCCTGGGAGCAGGTGCTCAAGACCCTGGAGGGGTGCACGGCGGCGGTGTGCTACAACGACGAGGTGGCCTCCCGCCTGGTGAGCATCCTGGTCCAGCGGGGCAAACGGGTGCCCCAGGACGTGGCGGTGGTGAGCTTCGACAACAGCGCCTACAGCCAGCTGGCCCCCGTGCCCATCACCTCCCTGTCCCACGGCACCTACAACGTGGGCCAGATGGCCGCCCAGCTGCTGGTGGATTTGTTCCACGGCAAGAAGGGGGAGTCCATGGTGGCGCCCTGGGAACTGGTGGAGCGGCAGAGCAGCTAAACGGCTGCCAAAAAGCAGCCGTTTAGCTGCTAGTGAATAAGTAATAGTGAATAGTGAAGAAGTATGGTGTGCTGCTTTGAGCAGCACCGATTTCAAAGCAAAAAACCGGCGCATATGCGCCGGTTTTTCTTTTGAGTCGTGCCGCCCAAGCGGCACTCCTTCATTCTTCATTTTTCACTATTCATTCTTCATTGCCCTTACCGGTGCTTGCCCATGAAGAACAGGGCCACGCAGCCGGGTCCGGTGTGGGCGCCGATGACGGGCCCGATATCGTTGAGGATGATCTCCTTGGTGCCATACTTCTGCTTGATCTGGTCGGCCACAAACTGGGCGTCCGCTTCACAGTCGCTGTGGCTGATGAACATGGTCTGATTGGCCACGTCCTCCCCCAGCTGGCCCACCTTGTCCACCAGAGCCTGCAGGGACGCCTTGCGGCCCCGGGCCTTGGCCACGCTGATGAGGTGGCCCTCGTTGTCCACGTGGAGCACCGGCTTAATTTGCAGCATGGTGCCCACCACGGCGGTGGCGGCAGACACCCGCCCGCCCCGCTTGAGGAAGAACAGGTCGTCCACGGTGAACCAGTGGCACTGGCGCAGCTTGTTGTCCTCCACCCACTGGGCCACCTCGTCCAGGCGCTTCCCCGCCTGGCGCAGCTGGGCGGCCTGGTACACCAGCATACCCTGGCCCAGAGAGGCGCACAGGGTGTCGATGACCCGGATGGTGCGGTCCGGGTACTGCTCGGCCAGGTCCTGGGCGGAGATGGTGTAGGAGTTAAAGGAGGTAGACAGGCCGGAGGAGAAGCTCAAAATCAGAATGTCCTTGCCCTCCTCCAGGAAGGGGGTGAGGAAATCCGTCACCTGTCCCACGTTGATGGCGTTGGTGGTGGCCATCTCCCCCCCTCGCAGGCGGTCATAGAAGGCCTTGGGGCTCATCTCCCGGTTGTCGGGGTAGTTGTAGTAGGTCTTCTCCCCAAAGAGGAAGGCCAAGGGCACGGTATGTAATTCCAGCTCCTCCACCAGGTGGGCGGGCAGGTCGCAGGACGAATCGGTGACAATGACGTAGTTTGACATGAGATAATTCCTCCTTTATGTGGTTACTTCTTTTTCCCGCCCTTCAACAGGTCGGAACACCCCGACTTCTGGGCCATGATCTCCAGCAATCGCCGACACACCAGCCCGTGGGCGTAACTCTGCAAGGCGTAGGTGAGCACCATACCGGGCAGCTTCTCCTCCGCTGCCTCTTCGTTGAGCTGTCCGGCGGCCTGGTCCAGAGCCTGGTCCAGCACCCGGCAAAAATAGTCGTACTGCTCCTGGCTGGTGCCCACATTCTTTCCAATGGCCACCAGGGTGCGCATCTCCCGCACGCTGAGCACCTGCTTGAGGTCGCTGATGGCGGTGAGATAGGCCAAATGCTCCTTGCCGTACTTCTTGCCGTTGGCCCGGGCCAGCAGACCGTCCTTGATGTAGTTGTTGATCATGGCGGAGGTCAGACCGTCCCCCTCCTCAAAACACACCATCTGACGGGTGAGGTAGGACACCACCTGGTCCATATAGAGGGGAATGTCCGGCAGGCGGTCCCAGCTGTCCGGCCGTTGGGATGTGATATTTTCTTTTAATTCTACCAGTTCTTCCATGGCAGTATCAGCTCCAATCTTATGCCGAAAATTATATCATATGATTTTGGAGACGTAAAGCCCGGAAGAAAAAATGCTCCCCCTCTCAGGGCAGCAGACCCAACAGCAGCGCCGTCCCCACCTGGGCCAAAAAAGGCAGCGGGGCGGGGCCGGAATAGGGGAGCACCAGCTCCTGACGTTCCACAATGCCGCCCCCCAGGTGTGGAAATTCCCGCTGCACCGCCACGGCGGCGGAGTGGGCGGTGAGGCTGGACAGGGTGAGGGTGTTGCAGCTGGCACAGCCGTAGCTGACCCAGATGGGGGGCGGGGCGGAGCACTGGGGCGGTGCCACGTCCCCGGGCACCAGGGCGGCCCGGCATCGGGGCAGACACACCGCCCGGGGCCCGTGGGGGGCCACCACCAGCAGGTCCAGAGGGGTATTCCAGGTGGGATGGGGGGCGCAGCAGGCCCGAACGAGGCAGCCTGCCCCCTCTGCCAGCTCCACCAGCAGGGGGCTCACCGGCTCCTCCGGCTCCCACACGCCCACTTGCCACATGTCCGCCACCTCCCGGATGATCTGCCCTTAGAATGGCTGTTTGGGGGAAAATTATACCCTTATCTGTGTTTTCTCTGGTGAATGACGTAGTTGATGAGGCTGCCCACAATGAGGATGTTGCCGCACAGGTACAGCCACACCAACAGGATGATCACCGAGGTCAAAGACCCGTACACCAGGGAGTACCGGGTGGAGTGTTCCATAAAGGCGGAGAAAATCATGGAGGCCACGGTCAGCGCCACCGCCGCCACCAACGCACCGGGAATCACCGGGGGCCGGGGGTGGCCCAATGGGGCAGAAAACCGGTACAGCAGCAGGATAAACAAAAACACCAGTGCAATGAGCATCAGATACTTGGACCACTGCCAGGTGTCCACCTTGGCCACCAGGTCCTCCAGTTTCAGCAGCTGTCCCACCACGCGGAAAAACCAGTTTCCGGTGACCACCACGGTGATGGACAGGTAGATGGTAATGAGCAGCAGCACGGAAAAGATGAGACTGGCAATGAGCTGAAAAATCCCCTGGAAGGTGGCTCTGCCGTAAATTTCGTGCATGATGTTCATCAATCCCCGCACGGCAGCGGAGGCAAACAGGGCGGACATAAACACGCCCGCCACCAGCATGGCGTCGGACTGGTGGGTGTCCAGATAGTGCAAATAATCCTGGAAAATGGCCAAAACCTCCTGGGGCAGCACGTAGCTGGCCTCCTCCAGCAGCGCGGACATCTCCAGGTTGAGCTTGGAGACGAAGGCAGAGACGCAGATGAGAATGGGGAAAAAGGTCAGAAGCAGAAAATAGGCCAGTTCGGCGGCGGAGCGGCTGACCCGGTGGACAAAATACAGCTCCACCACGTCTGCCACAAATCCCACGGGCGGAACCTGCCGAGCATTCTCCCACAGGCGTTTCACGGCAAGTCACCTCCTTTTGTACCGAAAAAACTACTTCTCAGTATAACACAAGATGAAAAGGCAGGACAACGGGAATTTTGTCCCAGAGGCTGTCTTGCTCTGGGGAAGGCGGCCGCTCGTCCGGGCTAGAGAGGAGCGGGCTTGCTCTTCTCCGATTTCTCAGGCGGAAACCAGCGCCCCCACCGGGGACGCTCCGCTGGGCCCAATTTCTCCCCGATGAGAAATTGGGGAAAGAATCGCTTAGGGCGTTCCCCCCTAAGGACCTCCCTGGGGTACGAGGCTGTCCCTGCGTCAAGTCTAGGTTCGGCCCGTCACCCTTTGTTGTGGCCCCTGTTTGTGCCACCACACCAGGCTACCCTGGGCAGCTGGCCCTATGGCTGGGTGGTTTCCACCTCCGGGCCTACCCTGCCCCAGCGGCGTTCCCGCCGCCGGTCATCACCACCGCACCATAGGTCCTGCATTTTTCATTATTCATTATTCATTCTTCATTCATCATTATTCTACGAGCATATTCAATTCCTCCACGCTCAGAGACGGATTCAAAGCCAAACTCACCGCATACCCCAGCACCCGGGACAAATCTGCCACCCGGCTGTCCACCTCCCGAGGGGTGACAAACAGTTCCCGCCCCGGTGTCTCCTCTGGAGCACGCTCTCCCAGCAGGTCCTGGATGAGGGTGGCTCCGTCCACCACCGTGGGCACCCCCAGACTCAGCACCGGCACCCCCAAGGTGTCCCGGCTGAGGGCGTAGCGGTGATTTCCCACCCCGGAACCGGGGACGATGCCCACATCGGACAGCTGCACCGTGCGGCACAGCCGCTCCACCGACCGGGAGGCCAGGGCATCCACGGCGATGACACAGCTGGGGTGGAGCTTGTCCACCACCGCCTGGACCAGCACCCCGCTCTCCACCCCCGTGGTGCCCAGCACCCCGGCGGCCAGGGCCGCCACCGCTCGCAGGTGGGAAAACTGGGGCAGGGCCTCCACCAGGTGCCGGGTCACCAGGGTGAAATCCACCGCCCTTGGCCCCACCAGGTCCGGAGTCATGGCCCGATTGCCCAGCCCCACCACCAGGGCCAGCCCCTCAGCTGGAAGCATGGGGGTCAACAGCCCGGCGATGGCCTCCACCGCCCGGGAAAACCCCGCCTCTTCCCTTCTCAGCAGCCCGTCCAGCTCCACCGTCACATAGGTGCCTATCGGCTTGCCCAGCACCTGGGCCGCCTTTGGCGTGCGCACCTGCACCACGTGGGCCTCGTACCCATGGCAGGTCTCGTCCCGGCACTCCACCCCCTCCACATCCCGGTGGAGCTGGTGGGCCTCCAGGGCCAAATCCGTGCGAATGCCTGTCATACCCTCTCTCCTTCCACTACATGTTGTGCAAAATGGGAACATGTCTCCCTATTTTTTGCCCTGGAAAAAAATTTTATACAAATAGTAAATTAAGTGTTGCTTTTTTCGGAGTTTCATGCTAGAATACATATCTGCGACGGGAAACTGCGCAAAAACATAAAATCACATCGGAGGAGGTGTTTGGTTTGCCCAATATCAAGTCTGCCAAAAAGCGTGTTCTGGTGAATGCTACCAAGGCGGCTCAGAACAAGGCTCAGAAGTCCGCGCTGAAGACCGACCTGAAGAAGTTTGAGGCCGCGGTGGCCGAAGGCAACCGCAGCGAGGCCGATGCCGCTTATAAGGTGGCCGTTAAGGCCGTGGATCAGGCTGCTGCCAAGGGTCTGCTGCACAAGAACAATGCCGCTCACAAAAAGAGCGCCATGACTGTGAAGCTCAACAAGCTGGCCTGAGCAAGTGGCGTCTGATCGCTGAAACCAAAGCACAAAAAGCCGTCTGCTATGCAGACGGCTTTTATGTTTCTCAAAAGGAGTGTCTTGCCGTGATTCGATGGGAATGTGACTACGCCGAGGGGTGCCACCCCGCCCTTCTGGACGCCCTGACCCGCACCAACATGGAGCAGACCCCCGGCTACGGGGTGGACGCGCACTGTGACCGGGCCCGGGGGCTCATCCGGGACTTGTGCCAGGCCCCGGAGGCCACGGTGGAGTTTTTGGTGGGGGGCACCCAGACCAACACCACCGTCATCGCCGCCGCTCTGCGGCCCCACCAGGGGGTGCTGTGCGCCCACACCGGCCACATCAACTGCCACGAGACCGGAGCCATCGAGTCTACCGGCCACAAGGTGCTCCCGCTCCCCTCGGAGGACGGGAAAATCACCGCCCAGCAGGTGCGGGCAGCGGTGGAGGCCCACTGGCAGGATGCCACCCACGAGCATGTGGTGCAGCCGGGCATGGTGTACCTCTCCCACCCCACCGAGCAGGGCACCGTGTACACCGCCCAGGAGCTCACCGCTATCTCCCAGGTGTGCCGGGAGTTTGGCCTCCCCCTCTTTGTGGACGGGGCCCGGCTGGCCTACGGCCTGGCGGCCGAGAAGAGCGTCACCCTCCCCCTGCTCTATGAGCTGTGCGACGTGTTCTACCTGGGCGGCACCAAGGTGGGGGCGCTGTTCGGGGAGGCGGTGGTGATCTCCAACCCCGCCCTGGCCCGGGACTTCCGCTATCTCATCAAGCAGCGGGGCGGGATGCTGGCCAAGGGCCGCCTGCTGGGGGTCCAGTTTGAGACCCTGCTGGAGGACGGCCTCTATTTCCGCCTGGGAGAAAACGGCGTGGAACAGGCCCGCAAGCTGTCCCAGGCCTTCCAGGCCAAGGGCTACCCAATGCGCTACGACTCCCCCACCAATCAGCTTTTCCCCGTTCTGCCCGATGCCCATCTGGCCAAGCTGGCAGACCGCCACGTCTGGTCCTTCTGGGAGAAGGTGGACGCAGACCACACCGCCGTGCGCTTTTGCACCAGCTGGTGCACCACCGATGCGCAGGTGGCACAGTTGGTGGCGGATTTGGAGGAGCTATAAGACAAAAAACGTGCCGCTTTTGCGGCACACCTTACTTCTTCCCTATTCACTATTACCTATTCACTCACCCAGATACAAAAAATCCCCTTGGTGGCGTGCACCAAGGGGATTTTTATGTATCTGGGTTAGGCCAGAGCGGCGGTGATGATGGCCATGGAATAGACCTCCATGGCGTTGCAGCCACGGGACAGGTCGTTGATGGGGGCGTTCAGGCCCAGCAGGATGGGGCCGTAGGCGTCAAAATTCCCAAGGCGCTGCACCATCTTGTAGCCGATGTTGCCGGCGGAGATGTTGGGGAAGATGAAGGTGTTGGCGTAGCCAGCCACGGGGGAGTCGGGGCACTTCAGGCCGCCCACGGCGGGGGACACGGCGGCGTCAAACTGCAGCTCGCCGTCCACGGCGAAGTCGGGGTTGGTGGCCAGCAGCTTCTCGGTGGCGTTGCGCATCTTGTCCACGTCGGGACCCTTGCCGGAGCCCTTGGTGGAGTAGCTCAGCAGAGCCACCTTGGGGTCGATGCCAAACACCCGGGCGCAGTGGGCGCACTCCCGGGCAATCTCCACCAGATCGTCCTCGCTGGGGTCGATGTTGATGGCGCAGTCGCCCATGGCCAGCACCTCGTTGGAGCCGGTGGCGGCAGCCCGCACCATGATAAAGCAGGAGGACACGATCTTGTTGCCGGGCTTGGTCTTAATCAGCTGAAGGGCGGGGCGCACGGTGTCGGCGGTGGAGTAGGTGGCGCCGCCCAGCAGGCAGTCGGCCACGCCCATCTTCACCAGCATGGTGCCGAAGTAGTTGCCCTGGAGCAGCAGCTCCCGGCACTGCTCGGGGGTCATCTTACCCTTGCGCAGCTCCACCATGGCAGCCACCATTTCCTCCATCTTGTCGTACTTGGTGGGGTCCATGATGATAGCGCCGTTGATGTTGAAGCCGGTCTTCTCTGCGGCAGCCTGCACCTCTTGCTCGTTGCCAATCAGAATGGGCTTGAGGAAGGTGGAGGACAGCAGACGGGCAGAGGCCTCCAGAATACGGGCGTCGGTGCCCTCGGTGAAGACGATGGTCTTGGGGCTGGCTTTCAGTTTTTCAATCAATTGACCAAACATGAGTTGGGTTCCCTCCATACAATACAAATTGTGTTCCGAGTCATATCGCCTATTAATGTAGCACCATCCCAGTCAGATTGCAAGGGTCTGGAAAGAGAAATGTAAAGCATTTGCAGGGTTTTGCCCGGATATTCTGACAATCTTTGTTAAAAAAATCTCAAACAATGAAATTTGTCGTCCCACCATCCATATGGTGGAAAAGTACAAAAATACTCTGTGCAATTTTCCTCCTTCCGTGGGAACACATTATTTACATCTTGTAATCACTTGGGTATACTATAAATAATGCGATTGGAGAACGAAAAGAGAGGGTATAACATGATCCATGCTGATTTTGCACGTTCTTTGTCCCTGTTACGGCAGGAAAAGGGAATCTCCCAGCGGCAGGCCGCCGGAGCGCTGGGCATCTCCCAGGCGCTGCTGTCCCACTACGAAAACGGGGTACGGGAGCCGGGACTGGCCTTTGTGGTGCGGGCCTGTGATTTTTACAATGTGTCCGCCGACTTTTTACTGGGCCGTACCCTGAGCCGGGACGGTACCACCATTCTGGACGTGGATACCCTCTTTGACGCCTCCGCCCAACCCGACAATCTACTCAAGGGCTCGGTGATGGCCACCCTGTCCAAAAAGCTGGTGGTGAACTCGGTGGGAGTGCTCTTTGACCTGCTGGGTAAGCTGGACAACAAGAAGGCCATTCGGGCGGCCACCAACTTTTTGTCCACCTCGGTGTATATCCTCTTCCGCCACCTGCGCCGCACCGGCTCAGACAGCGGAGACAGCCTGTTCTCGGTGCCCAAGGAGCAGTTCATGGCCGGTCTGCCCCGGGTGGACCTGATTCTCAACGAGGCGGATTACCTGGAGGCCCTGACCCAGAGCAAGGGCAAGCACAAATTCCCCGACATGTCCCACGACCAGATGATGGACAACTATCCGGGCACCTATCAGTCCCTGCTGCAAATCATCCACGCCTGTGGCGAACGGCTCAACGGCGACATGAAGAGCCACCGAGATCGGGTAAAATAATTCGTTTTGTCAGCACCGCCCACGGGGGCGGCCTGTCATCCCAGGGAGGAGCGATACCAATATGACCAAACAAGATCACATTCGCAATTTTTCCATCATCGCCCACATTGACCACGGCAAATCCACCCTGTCGGACCGCATGATTGAGATCTGCGGCGCGGTGGAGCAGCGGCAGATGGAGTCCCAGCTGCTGGACAACATGGACCTGGAGCGGGAGCGCGGCATCACCATCAAGGCCCGTGCCGTGCGCATGGACTACACCGCCGACAACGGAGAGACCTACTGCCTCAACCTCATTGACACCCCGGGCCACGTGGACTTCAACTACGAGGTCTCCCGCTCTCTGGCCGCCTGTGAAGGTGCGGTGCTGGTGGTGGACGCCGCCCAGGGCGTGGAGGCCCAGACTCTGGCCAACACCTATCTGGCCCTGGACCACGACTTGGAGATTCGCCCGGTGCTCAATAAAATCGACCTGCCCGCCGCCGACCCCCACCGGGTCAAGCAGGAGATTGAGGACATCATCGGCCTGCCCGCCATGGACGCCCCCGAAATCTCCGCCAAGATGGGCCTGAACATCCGGTCCGTGCTGGAGGACATTGTCCACAACGTCCCCGCCCCCACCGGCGACCCCAAGGCCCCGCTGAAGGCCCTCATTTTCGACAGCCAGTATGACCCCTATCTGGGCGTCATCGTGTACTTCCGTGTCATGGAGGGCACCATCCGCCCGGGGATGAAGGTGCGGCTGATGGCCTCCGGGGTGGAGCACACCGTGCTGGAGTGCGGCTACCTGCGTCCCCTGGGGATGGAGGCCGCCAAGGAGCTGTCCGCCGGAGAGGTCGGCTACTTCACCGCCTCCATTAAGAACGTGAAGGATACCCGGGTGGGCGACACCATCACCGAGGCCACCAACCCCACCGCCGAGGCTCTGCCCGGCTACCGCCCGGTGCAGCCCATGGTGTACTGCGGTGTGTACACCGAGGACGGCTCCAAGTACCCCGACCTCCGGGACGCCCTGGACAAGCTGCAGCTCAACGACGCCTCCCTGTCCTTTGAGCCGGAGTCCTCCATCGCCCTGGGCTTTGGCTTCCGCTGCGGCTTTTTGGGCATGCTCCACATGGAGATCATCCAGGAGCGTCTGGAGCGGGAGTTTGATTTGGACCTCATCACCACCCTGCCCTCCGTCATCTACGAGGTCACCAAGACCGACGGCACCGTGGTGCGGGTGGACAACCCCCACAACTACCCCAACCCCGGCACCATCGCCGAGGCCCGGGAGCCCTACGTCAACGTGTCCATCATTGCGCCCCCCGACTATGTGGGCAACATCATGCCCCTGTGCCAGGACCGCCGGGGCGAGTACAAGGACATGCAGTATTTGGACACCAACCTGGTGGAAATCCACTACCTGATGCCCCTCAACGAGATCATCTACGACTTCTTCGACACCCTCAAGGCCCGCACCAAGGGCTACGCCTCCCTGGACTACGAGCTGGCCGACTACCGGCCCTCCGACCTGGTGAAGGTGGACCTGCTCCTCAACGGCGACCAGGTGGACGCCCTGTCCTTCATTGCCCACCGGGACAAGGCCTATAAGCGGGCCCGTCGGATCTGCGAGAAGCTCAAGGAGAACATCCCCCGCCAGATGTTCGAGATTCCCATCCAGGCCGCCATCGGCGGCAAGGTCATCGCCCGTGAGACCATCAAGGCCCTGCGCAAGGACGTGCTGGCCAAGTGCTACGGCGGCGACATCACCCGAAAGAAGAAGCTGCTGGAGAAGCAGAAGGAAGGCAAAAAGAAAATGCGGAGCCTTGGCACGGTCCAAATGCCCTCGGAGGCGTTTATGGCGGTGCTGAAACTGGACGAAGAATAAAAACTGCGCACATTACGCAAATGAAAAATGAATAGTGAATAATTATGGTGTGCCGCATAGCGGCACAGATTATCATTCGAAGCAGAAGCTTGAGGGCCTGCATTCTTCATTATTCATTTATCATTATTCATTGTCCCTTTGTCTCCCCGAGGGGAGACAAAGGGACAGAATTCCTCTTGACAGATTGCACAGTTCCATTTACAATAACAGGAGATAATTTTGGAAAACCGGGCGAGTCATCGCCTGTTTGAGGAATTGCTGCACCCTGTTGGATTCGGGTGCTTTCATATATGTACGTTGGCAAGCTATATGACACTCAAATACTGCGCCCAAATTGGGTGGGCGGTTTTTCGATTATCGCGGTGTGCCCTGCGGGTGCATCGCGTCTTATTTTGGCTTTTTGTTGTAAAAAATCTAAAAACAAGGAGGTGTGGGAACATTCATGAACGTAAACATTGTTGTTGTTGTGATTGCGGTGCTGGTGGCTCTGGTCATTGGCGGAGGCGTTGGCATCGCTGTGGGCTATAACCGGCGCAAGGCCGTGGCCGAGCGTGAGATCGGCTCTGCGGAGGAGGAGGCCCGTCGTGTCATCAACGAGGCCATCAAGAGCGCAGAGAGCAAGAAGCGTGAGGCCACCGTGGAGGCCAAAGAGGAAATCCTCAAGGCCCGCAACGAGTTCGAGCAGGAAGTCAAGGACCGCCGCAATGAACTCCAGCGCCAGGAGAACCGGGTCAACCAGAAAGAGGAAAATCTGGACCGCAAGATGGAGAACCTGGAGCGCAAGGAGGACGTGCTGGCCGCTCGCAGCGCCGAGCTGGACCAGGACCGTGCGGAACTGGACACCATCAAGGAGCGTCAGACCCAGCTGCTGGAGCAGATCTCCGGCCTGACGTGCGAGGAGGCCAAGCGCTACCTCATTGAACAGCTGGAGGAGGAGGTCACCCACGAGGAGGCCCTGAAGATCAAGGAGATTCAGGCCCGCTTCAAGGAGGAGGCCGACACCTACGCCCGGGAGCAGATCGCCCTGGCCATCCAGCGCTGCGCCGCTGACCACGTGGCGGAGGCCACCGTGTCCGTGGTGCCCCTGCCCAACGACGAGATGAAGGGCCGTATCATTGGCCGTGAGGGCCGCAACATCCGTACCCTGGAGACCATGACCGGGGTGGATCTCATCATCGACGACACCCCCGAGGCCATCACCGTGTCCTGCTTCGACCCGGTGCGCCGGGAGATTGCCCGGCTGGCCCTGGAGAAGCTGATTCTGGACGGCCGCATCCACCCCACTCGCATCGAGGAGATGGTGGAGAAGGCCAAGCGCGAGGTGGACGCCACCATCAAGGCCGAGGGCGAGCGCGCCGTGTTCGAGACCAATGTCCACGGCCTGTCCCCCGAGCTGGTGAAGCTGCTGGGCCGCCAGCGCTACCGCACCAGCTACGGCCAGAACGTGCTCAACCACTCCATCGAGGTGGCTCTGCTGGCTGGTCTGCTGGCCGCCGAGATCGGCGCCGACGTCAACCAGGCCAAGCGGGCTGGCCTGCTCCACGACCTGGGCAAGTCCATTGACCACGAGGTGGAGGGCTCCCACGTGCAGATCGGCGTGGAGCTGGCCCGGAAGTACCGGGAGAGCGAGGCCGTCATTCACGCCATCGAGGCCCACCACGGCGACGTGGAGGCCAAGACCATTGTGGCCTGCCTGGTGCAGGCGGCCGACGCCATTTCCGCCGCCCGTCCCGGCGCCCGGAAAGAGAATGTGGAGTACTACATCAAGCGTCTGGAGAAGCTGGAAGAGCTGTCCTCCTCCTTCCCCGGAGTGGACAAGGCTTACGCCATCCAGGCCGGACGCGAGGTGCGGGTGATGATCAAGCCCGAGGAAGTCTCCGAGGACCGCATGGTCATTCTCGCCCGGGAGATCGCCAAGAAGATCGAGGACGAGCTGGAGTACCCCGGCCAGATCAAGGTCAACCTGATCCGGGAGACCAAGGCCATCGAGTACGCCAAATAATAGAGACCCATTTGCCGCCGCAGCGTATCGCTGCGGCGGCTTTTTTGTGTCCTATTATGATAGATTGCCCTCCTCTTTTTTCCGTTCCAGCCCTCCGGCCTGGTGGGGACGCTCCGCTGGGCCCGATTTCTCCCCGATGAGAAATCGGGGAAAGAATCGCCAAAGGCGGGGCCTTCCCCCGCCTTGTGGAATCCACCCCGCGGTACTGGGTGGAAGGTGCGTTCTTCTATGTTCGGCCCTTGGCCCGGTGGGGTCACATAGATGGATTGGGAATCCTACCGGAGATGCCTCCTTCTCTGGCTGAATGTACTTCTAACCCCAGGGCCTTACCCCGGTGAGCCGCTGTTCCCAGCGGTCGGAAGCTTGGCAGCGCAGTTCTTGGAGGGCTTGGCACAAAAAACCCATAAAAATTGCGCATTTCTTGCGTTGCTGGGCGTAGGGGAGGGGCTTGCCCCTCCCGAATTCCCCAGGGCAATTCCAGGGTAGCCACGGGCCGGGCAAGCCACGGCCCCTACCACAGCACCACAGGAAGTGCGGCAAAACTCCCGGCGGTGGGAACGCCGCTTCTCCAGGGTAGGCCCGGAGGTAGAAACCGCCAAGTTATAGGGCCAGCTGCCCAGAGTGGCCTGGTGTGGTGGCACAAACAGGGGCCGCAGCAAGGGTGACGGGCCGAATTTAGACTTGACGCAGGTCCAGCCTCGTACCCCAGGGAGGTCCTTAGGGGGGAACGCCCTAAGTGGCTTTTCGTCCATTTTGGCCAGTCAAAATGGACCCCAGCGGAGCGCGTCTCCCCTCTCCAGGGGAGCAAGGCTGCGCCGCACATACGGGAGAAGTTGGGGGCTGTTGCCCCCAACATATGAAAATTTTACATTCCCTTGATGGGACTTTGATGGAAAGGTATCCTCACCTGTCGTTATACTGTGGAAGCGTCTGAAGAAATCTGAGAGATGGGGCTTGCATCGCCCCGCATAACAAAGAGGGAGGAAACCAAATGACGTTCCACAAACCCAAGGCCCTGGCTCGCCGCTGGGGCGCTGCGGCGCTGGCCGGGACCATGATGCTGGGCCTGATGCCCACCGTCCACGCCCAGACTTCCACCCAGTCTGACATCCCCGTGGTGGCCGACTGGAAGTTCGAGCAGCAGTACACCCAGGGCTCCATCGCCGCAGGCAACCTGGTCATTGAGGACCAGAGCGGCAACGGCAACAACCTGGTGATGGAGACCTACGGGCAGGGCAACTGGGAGGACTACCTGTCCTTCTCCGCCGACTCCATGACCGGAGCCGGGGGCAGCCTGGTCTTTGACGGCGACAGCACCGGGAAAACCGGCGCCGACTTCATCACCCAGACCGGGGCCGCCATCAACCGCGAGGAGTTCCAGGACGGCTATACCTTGGAATTTATCTATCAGTTCCCCGAGGACTGGACCGCCGCAGACAGCTGGATGAGCCTCATCGGCCGCCAGGGCTCCGGCGGCGGCAACCCCGAGGGGGAGCAGGGCACCATGTACGCCTCGGTGTCCAATTGTAAGGAAATTCAGTTCGTCACCGGCAACGCCGACGGCGACCACTCCATGTCCTCGGCGGCCTGGTCCGTGTCCATGGACCAGGGCGGCGTGTGGTACCACATCGCCATCGTCTCCGACGGCCACGAGATCGCCACCTATGTCAACGGCTGTGAGGCCTTCCGGGACTACGTGTCCGACGACATGGTGGGTATGTACGCCGACCCCGCCGACGGCCGCTTCCGCATCGGCTCCAGCTGGTGGAACGGCCTGGACAAGTTCCTCCAGGGCAACCTCCAGCAGGTGCGCATCACCGGGGACGCCCTGGACAAGAGCCAGTGGCTGGTCCCCAACCCCGAGGACTATGTGGGCGAGTTCGGCAGCCACGAGACCTATGCGCTGCGGGACGAGGACAACTACAACTTCGTGCTCATCCCCGACACCCAGAACACCGTGGAATACCGCCCCGACGTGATGGACACCGCCGTGGACGAGCTCATTGACAGCGTGGATGAGCTGAACATCAAGGGCGTCATCCACCTGGGCGACGTGGTGGACGACTCCGGCGATGCCACCCAGTACAACAACGCCAAGGACATCTTCTACCAGCTGCCCGAGGCCGGGGTGAAGTTCCTGGTCCAGCCCGGCAACCACGACAACTGGGCGGGCAACGGCTCCAGCTACTGGCACTACTTCGGTGCCGACAGCAAGGAGTACATGTCCCTCACCAGCTCCTACCTCACCCCCAAGGCCTGGAGCGGCGCCATGTTCGTGGAGGCGGGCAGCTACACCTACATGATCATCTCCCTGGCCTGTGAGGGCGGCAAGACCAGCTGGAACCCCACCACCGGAGAGGTGGAATGGCTGGAGGAGATGCTCCAGAAGTACCCCAACTGTCCCACCATCGTCACCCGCCACGACATTCAGAACTGCTCGGACACCCAGCCCAGCTCCATCAAGCTCAGCTCGGAGGGCACCAAGCTGTGGAACATCGTCAAGAAGTATCCCCAGGTGTTCATGATGGTGGGCGGCCACAGCCACGGTTCCGGCGTGGAGGTGCTCCAGAATGACGCTGGCCAGGACGTGATCTCCATTCTCACCGACCTGCAGTTCTCCTACAACGGCGGCAACGGCTGGTTCCGCTATCTGGAGTTTGACGAGAGCGCCGACAAGATCTACTACTCCGTCTACTCCCCCTACGCCGCCTCTCTGCCTGAGAGCGAGAAGACCTTCTTCGATGTGAACTTCCTCACCGGCCCCGGCCACGAGGGAGAGATAAATATCGACTTTGACACCCGCTTTGCCGGTATGGCCAACGAGCCCGCTGAAGTCCAGACCGAGGGCCAGTGGATGACCGGCGAGTACCACACCCACACCAACCAGTCCAACGACGCCTCCGAGAGCTACATGACCGTGGAGAACGCCCTCAACGTGCCCTTCCGGGAGGACATGGACCAGCTGGAGGACGTGTCCGGCGCTCGGGTGGAGAACATCACCTACGGCCAGGCCTTTGACTACATCATGCTGGCCGACCACCTGCGCAACTCCCCCCGTAACCCCGACGGCACCAGCAACGACACCGCCCGGTGGAGTGCCATTGCCGCCCAGCAGCGGGAGATTGAGAAGCTGCAAATCCAGGGCAAGTACGACGGCAAGATCATCTACTCCGGCTTTGAGTGGGACATGATGGCCCTGGACCACGCCACCGTGGCCCTCATTGACTCCGGCTCCAACCTGGTGCCTGTGGAGGGCATCCACGAATTTGAGTGGCTGTTCAGCTACGACACCTCCACCGACCGCTTCTACGGTGACGAGGAGGAGGTCTACGGCCCCCGTCAGAACGACAAAAACGATGTCAACGACACCTACGCCGCCGTGGAGTGGGTGGAAGAGAACTACCCCGACAGCTTCATCCTGCCCAATCACCCCTCCCGCCACAACGATGGGGACGACCAGGTGGACCAGGGCGAGGTGGCCCTTGAGAACCTGCGCATCATGAACGACCTGGCCCCCAACGTGGTCTTTGGCTTCGAGGGCATGCCCGGCAACCAGCTGGACCCCTCCTGCGAGCTGCCCATGGACGACATCCGGTCCGGGGCTGACGAGATGATCTCGGTCACCGGCGGCGTGTGGGACGCCATGCTCTCCGAGGGCCGCCGCTTCTACACCTTCGCCAACTCCGACTTCCACTTCAAAATCAGCTCCAACGGCAACTACTCCAGCGGCTACTGGGCCGGAGAGTTCTCCCGCAACTGGACCTATGTGGAGCCCGGCGAGGATGGCCTGTTTGACTTTGCCGACGTGGTGGAGGGCATGCGCTCGGGCAACAGCTACTCCGTCAACGGCGAGCTGATCTCTGACCTGACCTTCACCGTCT
Organism: Pseudoflavonifractor sp. An176; assembly: GCF_002160435.1. Taxonomy (NCBI): domain Bacteria; kingdom Bacillati; phylum Bacillota; class Clostridia; order Eubacteriales; family Oscillospiraceae; genus Pseudoflavonifractor; species Pseudoflavonifractor sp. An176. The sequence goes on from NZ_NFKO01000016.1 coordinate 42,710, forward strand.
CCGACGACGCCAACACCGCCGGCATGGGCCAGGACCTCACCGTAGCCCCCGACGAGACCGTCACCGTCACCATCCGCTTCCAGGTGCCCGAGCACAACAACTACGCCACCCTCTACGGCACCGACACTGGTATTGACGTGGACAACACCCCCGACCTGGACCACGTGGACCTGATTATGGGCCACGTCACCGGCAAGGTGGACGAGGCCGACTACAACAGCACCGCCAACACCGACGCCTCCATCGTCAAGACCTTCTCCCGTGAGGAGCTCCAGGCCGCTCTGGGCGAGGACGGCACCTACACCCTCACCTTCACCACCCAGGCCGACGACGATCTGTACTTCCGTGTCCGTGGTCTGTCCAGCTCTGAGGTGGACGAGAACGGCGACCCCGTCACCCATGAGCGGGACGTGACCAACGACCGCCCCGCCCGCTTTGACTACATCAACGACTACAACTACTCTCACCTGTCCTTCTACGCCAACCCCGTGTGGGTCAACGTGGACGAGAACCAGACCACCGACGTGGACACCACCCTGCTGGAGAAGACGGTGGCCTACGCCCTGACCCTGTCCACCGAGGGGGTCACCGACTCCGCTGTGGCAGCCTTCGAGACTGCCCTCAGCAACGCCCAGGCCGTGCTGGCCAAGGAGAACCCCTCCCAGGCTGAGGTGAACGCCGCTTGGGACGCCCTGCTGGAGGGCATCTGGGGACTGGGCCTGGTGCAGGGCGACAAGGCTGAGCTGAACCTGCTCATTTCCAAAGCCGAGGCCATGGACGAGACCAAGTATGTGGCCGACCACTGGCCGCAGCTGGTGGACGCTCTGGCCAACGCCAAGGACGTGGCCGCGGACGGTGACGCCATGGAAGAGGACATCCAGCCTGTGGCCCAGGCCCTGCTGGACGCCATCCTGGCCCAGCGCTTCAAGGCGGACAAGTCCATCCTGGAAGACCTGATCGGCAAGGCCCAGGGCATGGACCTCAGCGGCTACACCGCCCAGTCCGTGGCCGCCTTCCAGAAGGCCCTCAGCGAGGCCCAGGCTGTGCTGGCGGACAACTCCCTGAGCGAGGACGACCAGACCACCGTGGACAACGCCGTGGCCGCTCTGAACGCCGCCATGAACGGCCTCACCGCCGGTGGCGCTCCTGAGACCACCGACAAGCCCCAGGCCACCCAGAAGCCGGAGGGCGTGCCCCAGACCGGGGACCATGCCCAGCTGGGTCTGGTGTTCAGCGTCCTGGTGCTGTCCGCCGCCGGACTGGCTGCTGTGGTGACGATGCGCCGCCGTCGCAGCTAATTCCCAATCAAGTAAAAAAGTACGGTCAGAGAAATCTGGCCGTACTTTTTTCATGGATATGGGAAAGCATACGATTGATTTTTCTCTGGTGCGGGCTTGCCAGCCCAGGGGACGCGCTCCCCGCTGGGGGTCCATTTTGAGTGGCCAAAATGGACGAAAAGCCACAAAAGGGGCCCGCCCCTTTTGAAACCCCAATGATTTTATGTTGTTTTGTGCGGTGGGGCCGTAGTCGGCCCTGGTCCCGGTGGGGTCACATAGATGGCACATAACATCTCTGGGGTGTCCTACTCCGCTGGCAGATCTCCCTTCCATCGCCAGGGCCTCAAGTCTGGGTGGTGTGCGGCCGATTCCCGGCCGCCGTGGGCCGGGTGGACCAGAAAGGGCCGAAATCTGGAGAAACGTGCACTCTCCCAGCAGGAATGGAGAAAAATAGAGCGTTGTTCTTTCTTGGTATGGCATTGGCTTTCGGCCCGGCCTGAGAACTACCGCAGGTCCAGCCTCGTACCCCAGGGAGGTCCTTAGGGGGGAACGCCCTAAGCGATTCTTTCCCCGATTTCTCATCGGGGAGAAATCGGGCATAAGCGGAGCGTCCCCACCGGGGGCGCAGGTCTACACCTGAGAGGTTGGCGGAGTACAATCCCTCCGGGTGGGGTTGCGTTTTTCCTAGAAGTATGCTATGATATTGAAAATGGAAAAATCTCCGCTGAACGCGGACAAACGAGGTAATTTTTGTATGAGTTGCGAGTGTAAATTTGTGGCACCGAAATTGGAGGACCGCCAGTGGGCGGCCCCCCTGTTCCAGAAAACCGGCAGCATGGGCTGTCAGTACAACTTCAACAGCATGTATCTGTGGAGTGGCGCCTATCCCCAGCAGTATTGCCGGGTGGGCGACCGGGTGGTGGTGCGCCTGCTGGGCGGCCTGGGGGAGAGCTTCCTCTTTCCCCCTGGGACAGGCCCTCTGGCCCCTGCCCTGGAGGTGATGGAGGACAACGCCAAATCCCTGGGGGTGCCCCTGGTGATGGTGTGCGTCACCCCCGACCAGAAAGAGCAGCTGGAGACGGAGTTCCCCGGCCGCTTCACCTTTGAGGAGGACCGGGACAGCTTCGACTACCTGTATGACGTGAACAAGATGGCGGACCTGCCCGGCAAGAAGCTGCACCAGAAGCGCAACCACATCCGCCGCTTTGACGACAACAACCCGGACTGGATGTTCCACCCCATCACCAAGGAGAACATGCACCTGTGCCTGGAGATGGAGAAGGAGTGGGCCAACCTCAAGGACGCCAATGAGGACAAGAGCCTCAGCGCCGAGACGGTGGCCATCATCGAGGCCCTGTACCAGATGGACGCCCTGGAGATGGAGGGCGGCGTCATCACCGCCGGAGGCCGTCCCGTGGCCTTCTCCCTGGGCAGCCTCACCACCCCGGAGTGCTTCAACGTCCACTTTGAAAAGGCCTTTGCCGACATCCAGGGCTCCTACCCCACCATCGCCCGGGAGATGGCCCGGATGGTGCGGGAGCGCCACCCGGAGGTGAAGTGGCTCAACCGGGAGGACGACATGGGCCTGGAGGGGCTGCGGAAGGCCAAGCTGTCCTATTACCCTGAACTTCTCCTGGAGAAGTACACCGTGCGGGAGCAGAGTCATGGCTGAGTGCAGACACGCCCGGCCCCAGGAGCGGGAACAGACCCACCAGCTGTGGCGCAAGGTGTTCGGGGACGAGCCCCAGGCCCAAGAGGCCTTCTATGACCTGTGCGCCCCCCAGGGCCCCCTGGTGCTGGTGGAGGAGGGACAGGTGGAGAGCATGCTGGTGCTCACCCCCGTGTCCCTGGCCTGTCCCGCAGTCGCCCCCTGCCAAGGGACCTATCTGTACGCCCTGGCCACCAACCCCCAGAGCCGGGGCAAGGGGTACGCCGCCCAACTCATGGACGCCGCCGCCCAGTGGACCGCCGACCAGGGGATGGACTTTGTGTGCACCGTCCCCGCCGCCCCCTCTCTTTTTCAGTTTTTCGGCAAAAACAGCTTTGAGCCCGCCTTTTACCACCTGCGCACTCCCCTCCCCGCCCCCCAGGAGGGGCCGTGGCAGGAGCTGACTCCCCAGGAGTATGTGGCCCTGCGGGAGGAGCTGCTGGGGGGCATCCCCCACATCGTCCACACCCCCGGCCAGGCCGCCTTTGAAGGCCAGCTCCACGGCGCCCTCTACCGCCTGGACTTGACCCACGGCCCGGGCTGCGCCGTGGTGGAGAACTGGGGGAAGTTCCACATCGTCAAGGAGCTGCTCTGCCTGCCCGGAGACGAGGAGGAGGGTGGCCGCCGGGTCGCCCACCTGTGCCACGGCCCGGGCGAGCTGCGCACCCCCGCCGGCCGGGCGGAAGGGGCCCCCTTTGGGGCCATCCGGTGGCTCACCGAGCCCCCCGCCCTCTGGCAGCAGACCCGCCGGGGCTACCTGGGACTGGCCCTGGACTGAGGGTTGTGCAGGAAACTTGCATAAAAATGAATATACATTCATATCTATCCGGTCATTTTGGATAAAATACAGGAATATTCCGGTTTCCTCTTGCATTATATTCATTTCGGCGATATAATCATGGCAATCACTTCCCCCGGATGGGGCAGCTAAGACATGAAATGGATTTGAGGAGACGGATGAATATGAAAGTTTGGAAAAAGATTGCAGCCATGGCCATGGCCATTGGCATGGTGGCCTCTCTGGCCGCCTGCGGCAACACCAGCAGCAAGCAGGAGGGCGACGACAACGGCCTGAAGACCGTGGAGAGCGGCAAGCTGCACATGTCCACCAACGCCCAGTTCCCCCCCTATGAGATGACCACCGACGACGGCGGCTTCGAGGGCATTGACGTGGAGGTGGCCCAGGCCATCGCCGAGAAGCTGGGCCTGGAGCTGGTGGTGGATGACATGGGCTTTGATGCCGCCCTCACCGCCGTCCAGACCGGCCAGAGCGATATGGCTATGGCTGGTATCACCGTCAACGACGACCGTCTGAAGGTCATGGACTTCTCTGACAGCTATGCCACCGGCGTACAGGTGGTCATCGTCAAGGAGGGCTCCCCCATTCAGACCGTGGACGACCTGGCTAACGCCAAGATGATCGGCACCCAGAAGGGTACCACCGGATACATTTACTGCTCTGCTCCTGTGGAAGAGGACGGCTACGGTGAGGACCATGTCACCGGCTATGACAGCGGCGCTCTGGCTGTCATGGCTCTGATGAACGACCAGGTGGACGCCGTGGTCATCGACAACGAGCCCGCCAAGGCCTTTGTGGAGGCCAATGAGGGTCTGAAGATTCTGGACACCGAGTTCGCCGTGGAGGACTACGCCATCGGCGTGGACAAGGGCAACACCCAGCTGCTGGATGCCATCAACGGCGCGCTGAAGGAGCTCATTGCCGACGGCACCGTTCAGTCCATCGTGGACAAGTACATCACCGCAGAGTAAGAACGAGAGAAATTGAAGAAGGGCGGCCCCCTGTGCCGCCCTTCTTTCCTTCTTGAGGAAAGGAGCAGGTTTTATGTTATATAGGCTGATTGACTGGCTCAATGAGCTGGGACCACGTTTTTACACAGCCTTTCTCGAAGCAGACCGCTGGAAGCTTTATTTGCAGGGCCTGGGCCGCACCCTGGAGATGACCTTGGTGGCCCTGGTCATGGGCGTCATCCTGGGCGTGGTGGTGGCCGTGATACGAGCTGCCCACGACCAACAGCGGGCCGGACGGCGGAAAAATCCCCTGCTGGCCATTTTAAACTTCATTTGTAAGATCTACACCACCGTCATCCGGGGCACCCCCATGATGGTGCAGCTGCTCATCTGGACCTTTGTCATCTTCCCCAGCATCCGGGACAAGATTCTGGTGGGTATCATCGGCCTGGGCATCAACTCCGGCGCCTATGTGGCGGAGATCGTCCGGGGCGGCCTGATGAGCGTGGACGGAGGCCAGATGGAGGCCGGCCGCTCTCTGGGCCTGGGCTATCTGGATACCATGCGTTTTATCGTGGTTCCCCAGGCATTTAAGAACATTCTGCCCTCTCTGGGCAACGAGCTGATTACCTTGTTCAAGGACACCTCCCTGGTCCAGGCCATCGGAGGCATGGAGCTGGTGTACTATGCCAGCACCATCGGAGGCCGTACCTTCGACTACATGCCCCCCTACATCGGCATTGCCGTGATGTATCTGTGTATTGTGGTGGTGCTCACCTGGCTCCAGGGTAAACTGGAAAGGAGGCTGCGTCAAAGTGATCGACGTTAAAAACTTATCCAAGTCCTTTGGCAACCACCTGGTGCTGGATAATTTGAACCAGCATATCTATCCCGGTGAAAAAGTGGTGGTGCTGGGCCCCTCCGGCTCGGGCAAGTCCACCTTCCTGCGCTGCTTGAACCTGTTGGAGACCCCTTCCGCCGGCACCATCACCTTTGACGGCACCGACATCACCGACCCCAAGTGCGACATCGACCAGGTGCGGCAGCACATGGGCATGGTGTTCCAGCACTTCAACCTGTTCCCCAACATGACCATCCGCAAGAACATCACCCTGGCTCCGGTGCGCACCCGTCGCATGAGCCAGCAGGAGGCGGACGACACCGCCACCCAGCTGTTGCGCCGAGTGGGCCTGGAGGAGAAGGCGGACGCCTACCCCAACCAGCTCTCTGGCGGCCAGAAGCAGCGGATTGCCATTGTGCGGGCCCTGGCCATGCGGCCCAAGGTGATGCTCTTTGACGAGCCCACCTCCGCTTTGGACCCTGAGATGGTGGGCGAGGTGCTGGACGTCATGAAGCAGCTGGCCGACGACGGCATGACCATGGTGGTGGTCACCCACGAGATGGGCTTTGCCCGGGAAGTGGGCAGCCGGGTGCTGTTCATGGACGGCGGACACATCCTGGAGGAGAACGAGCCCCAGGAGTTTTTTGCCAACCCCAAGCATCCCCGTACCATTGAGTTTTTGTCCAAAGTTCTGTAAGATAAGCCCCTTCTCTCTGCCCCAGGGTGGAGAGAAGGGGCTTTTGCCATGCCCAAAGGCTCCCCCTGTGCAAGGGGTTGTTCTTCTAAACGGCATCGTTCAGGCTTGCCAGCCAGAGGATACGCTCCGCTGGGCCCCCTTTCTCAGCGATGAGAAAGAGGGGAAAGAATCGCCAAAGGCGGGGCCTTCCCCCGCCTTGTGGAATCCACCCCGCGGTACTGGGTGGAAGGTGCATCGTTCTCGGTTCGGCCCTTAGTCTGGTAGGGTCACATAGATGGCGT
>NZ_NFKO01000017.1:0-44081 GCF_002160435.1 Pseudoflavonifractor sp. An176
CCCCCCAGCAGCTCATGAGCCCCCGACAGGCCCTGTTTGCCCCCACGAAAGAGGTGGCCTGGGACCAGGCGGAGGGGGAAGTGTGCGCCCAGCAGCTGGCCCCCTATCCTCCCGGCATCCCCGTGGTGGCCCCTGGTGAAAAAGTAGACAAAAAACATCTGGCCTATTTGGCCCAGATAGGATATAATACTAAGTATATCAAAGTGGTCCATCGTTGACTCAACGTAAGGGGGAGATCCTATGAAATTGATCATTGCTATCATCAACCATGACGACGTGGGTACCGTGACCCAGAACCTGTCCAAGAAAGGGTTTTCGTCCACCCGTCTGTCCACCACCGGCGGCTTTTTGATGGCGGGCAACGTGACGTTGCTCATCGGCGTGGAGGACGAAAAGGTGCAGGCAGTGATGGACATCATCCGGGAGTACTCTCACAGCCGCAAGCAGCTCATCCCCACCGCCTCTGAGATGACCTATGGGTACATTCCAACCATGCCTGTGGAGGTCACCGTGGGAGGCGCCACCGTGTTCGTGGTGGATGTGGAACGGTTTGAACGGCTGTGATGGAACTGCCCCAGACCCTCTCCCACGCCTATCTCATCACCGGAGGCAGTGAGCAGCAGCGCCAGGAGCTGGCCCGCCGCATGGCGGCGGCCTATCTGTGCACCGGCCAGCCTGCGCCCTGCGGCGTGTGCCGCCACTGCCGGAAGGTACAGGGCGGCATCCACCCGGATGTGCAGTGGGTGACCACCCTGGCGGACAAGCGGGAAATTACCGTAGATCAGGCCCGGACCCTCCGGGCCGATCTCTATGTCACCCCCAATGAGGGGGCCCGGAAGGTGTATATCATCGACCCCGCCGACGCCCTCAACCCGGCGGCCCAGAATGCGCTGCTGAAAAGCCTGGAGGACGGCCCTGCCTACGGGGCCTTTCTTCTGCTGGCAGAGCAGCCCGGGCGGCTGCTGGAGACGGTGCGAAGCCGGTGCGAGACCCTTTCCCTGCCCCCCCAGGAGGACCAGCCCGACCCCCAGCAGCTGGAGAAGGCCCAGGCTCTGGCCCAGCTGCTGCTCACAGGCTCTGAGCTGGAGGTGGCCCAGCAGCTCACCGCTCTGGAGCTGGAGAAGCCCAAGAGCGCCCAGCTGCTGGAGCTGCTCTCCCTCACCGAGGGGTGCGTGGCCGGACAGCTGGCCCAGCATCCCCAGCGCGGGGTGAAGCTGCTGCAAATTTTGAAGCAGTGCCGGGAAAACGGGGTGTACAACCCCGGCGCCGGCCATGTGCTGGGCTGGGTGTGCACCCGCCTGTTCGCCTGATTTCGATATACGACGGAGGAACATCCATGACAGAGATCATCGCAGTCCGCTTCAAAGCGGGCGGAAAGCAGTATTATTTTGACCCCCAGGGCCTCACCGTCCCCCAGGGCGCCGGGGTCATTGTGGAGACGGGAAAAGGGGTGGAATACGGCATCTGTTCCCGGTCCAACGCCATGGTCCGGGACGACGTGGTGGTGCAGCCCCTGCGCCCCGTGGTGCGTCTGGCCACCCAGAAGGACGAAAAGCAGATTCAGGACAACCACCGCAAGGAAAAAGAGGCCATGAAGATCTGCCAGCAGCTGGTGGAGCGCCACGGCCTGGACATGAAGCTGGTGGAAGTGGAGTACAGCTTCGACGGCAGCAAGATCATCTTCTTCTTCACCTCCGAGGGCCGGGTGGACTTCCGGGCCCTGGTGAAGGACCTGGCCAGCATCTTCCGCTCCCGCATTGAGCTGCGGCAGATCGGCGTCCGGGACGAGGCTCGGATGCTGGGCGGCCTGGGGATCTGCGGAAAGCCCTTCTGCTGCCACCAGTTTTTAGACGAGTTCCAGCCGGTGTCCATCAAGATGGCCAAGACCCAGAACCTGTCCTTGAATCCCACCAAGATTTCGGGCACCTGCGGCCGTCTGATGTGCTGTTTGAAGTACGAGCAGGAGGCCTATGAGGACGCCGTGAAGCGGTGTCCCAAGCAGGAGTCCTTTGTGGAGTGCCCCGACGGCGTGGGCAACGTCACCGCCGTCAACCTCCTGCGGGAGCAGGTGAAGGTGCGGCTGGAGGACTCCACCGAGCAGCCCAAGACCTACCGTACCACCGAGATTCGGGTGGTGCGCTCTGGCAAGGGCAAGCGCCCCGAGGACTATGTGGCCCCTCCCAAGGAGGAGCTGGAGAAGCTGCGCTACATTCCCCCCGAGGAGGAGCGCAGTATGGGCAGCACCGCCAGCCTGGCGGCCCTGTTGGAGCAGTATATGGGGGCCTATGGGGACGGCGAGGAGAAAAAGTCCTCCTCCCGCAATCGCCGCCGCCGTGGCGGCGGGGCCAAGAAGGAGGCCCAGCCCCAGCCGGACAAGCAGCCGAAGGCCAAAGCCCCCCAGCAGGGCGGCGGGGCCAGCAAGCGGGGCGGCGCCAAGCAGCCCCAGGCTCAGAAGGGCACGCAGCCGCCCCGCCAGGGCCAAAAGCAGCCCCAGCCGAAGCCCCAGCAGCAGGCCAAGCCCAAGCCCGCCCCTCAGCAGCAGCCCCAGAACCAGGCCGGAGAGGGCGGCGAGAAGCGCCGCCGCAGTCGGCCCCACCACCGCCGCAAGAAGCCACAAAATAATGAATAATTAAGAATGAATAATGAATAATTATGGTGTGCCTGCGGCACGGATTTTGATTTGTGGTGCAGCCCGGAGGACTTTCACCTTGGCTCCCCCTCCGGGGGAGCTGGCAGCCCGTGAGGGCTGACTGAGAGGGTGCCCTCTCCGTCACAGCTGACGCTGTGCCACCTCTCCCAGAGGGAGAGGCAGGCCAGGGTCCCGATGCGATACGGATTTCTATGGTTGCAGAAACTGAAGGGCCTGCATTCTTCATTTTTCACTATTCATTATTCATTTAAAAGGTGCAGCCGAAAGACTGCACCTTTTTCACAAGGAGGACGCTATGAAAACCTACCAAGCGGTGCTCTACGACATCGACGGCACCCTACTCAACACCGTCAACATGAACATGTACCCCCTCCTCCGTATTATAAAGGAGGAGCTGGGAGAGGAGCGTACCCTGGCCGACGTGGTGAAATTCATGGCCTACACCGGCATGAAGGTCATGGACGAGCTGGGTATCCAGGACCCCGAGGCCACCTATCAGCGCTGGGTGCGCTACGTCAACGAGTACCCCGAGGGGGCCACCCCCTACCCCGGCATGGCGGACACCCTGGAGAGATTGCAGCAGCTGGGGGTGCGCCAGGCGGTGGTGTCCTCCAAAATGCGGGCCCAGTACCAGATTGACATGGTGGGCAACGGCCTGGACCAATACATGGAGACGGCGGTGCTGGAGGAGGACACCCAGCTCCACAAGCCCAACCCCGACCCCCTGCTGGAGTGCCTGCGCCGTATGGACCTGAAACCGGACCAGGTTTTGTACGTGGGCGACACCCCCTCGGACAGCAAGGCCGCCCAGGCCGCAGGCATCGACTTTGCCTACGCCGCCTGGAACGGCGTGGACTATGGCAGCGTGGACCATGCCGCCCATATTCTGGAGAAACCCGGCGATCTGCTGTCCCTGTTTCACGCAGAACACTGAAAAGAAACGGAAAATTTTTCTCTCAGCGGGAATGGAATCCACAGGCGTCCATTCCCGCTGATTTTTTAATAAAAATTCAAAAGGGGGAACAAATCGGTGTCAAAAAATCGGTTTCGGGAAAAGATTACCAGTGGAATGTGGCGAAATATCTAAAAGATGGGTTGAATCCAGGGGGTGGTTTTGGTATGATGGTGAAAATAGCGGGCGTGTGTGTGGACAAATTCCAGGCACCTTCCGCGGAAACCGCAGGATCATGAAAGGGAGGATGTAGAACATGAAACCAGCGTTGAAACGAAACCTGCGACGCACCATCTCTGCAACCCTGGCAACGCTCCTGGCAACTGGACTGGTGGCCCCAGCCCTGGCTGCCCGGTACTCCGGCGCGGAGGTCTATGACCACGTGCTGGAGATGCGGGAGGAGCACTACCAGAACAGCATCCGCTTCAATGAGGATGGCACCGCCAACATTTCCGGTGACGAGTGGTACGACCAGAGCGAAGTCATCGGCATCAACCGTGAGCGGGCCAAGAGCCAGTTCATCTCCTATCAGGACACCGCCACCGCTCTGGCGGCGGAGCAGTCCGTGCTGGACGACGTGGGTCCTGAGACTTCGGACTATTACATGCTGCTGTCCGGCAAGGACTGGGACTTCGCCCTGGTGAAGACCCCCGAAGAGGCCAAAAAGGTAGACGAGACCTATCTGGCCAAGGACTACACCGGGGACGCCTTCCAGCCTGAGTATGTGCCCCAGGCCTGGCAGACCTACCGCAATGAGGACGGTACCTTCAAGTATGACGAGCCCATGTACACCAACCATGCTCTGCCCTGGTTCAGCAACTTTGAGCCCGTCAACTATGGGGACCCCCATGCCCCCACCGTATACAACCCCGTAGGCTACTACCGCACTTCCTTTGAGGTGCCTGAGAACTGGGATGGACGGGATGTGTTCATCTCCTTCCAGAGCGTGGAGTCCGCCTACTACCTGTATGTCAACGGCCAGAAGGTGGGCTATTCCACCGACGCCTTCACCGCCCACGACTTCAACATCACCCCCTACCTCACCGAGGGTGAGAACACCATCGCTCTGAAGGTGTTCCGTTGGTCCATCGGCAGCTGGCTGGAGAACCAGGACTTCATCCGCCAGAGCGGTATTTACCGTGATGTGTACCTGTACTCCAAGGACGAGGCGGAAATCCGGGACTTCTTCGTGAAGACCCAGTTTGACGACCGCACCAGCGAGGACAGCGACGTGGCCGTCACCGTGGAGACCGACGTGCGCGCCCTCCACAATGAGCAGGCGGGAACTTACACAATTTCCTCCTACCTTGTGGATCACTCCGGTAAGACCGTGGCCACCGCCGACGATCAGACCGTGGAGCTGAAGGCCGCGGGTTCCTATGAGGACAAGCTGTCCGACGCGGGCACCACCGTCACCAGCACCATGAAGGTGACCAATCCCGCCAAGTGGTTCCCTGACACCCCCAACCTGTACTCTCTGGTGCTGGAGCTCAAGGACGCCGACGGTAACGTCATGGAGTCCGTGGTGGAGCGCATCGGCTTCCGTGAGATCTACAAGGTGGACATCGACGACCAGGGCCACGAGCAGATGCAGATCACGGGCCGTCAGGTGGTGCTGCGTGGTGTCAACCGCCACGACACCGATCTGGAGACCGGACATGCCCTCACCTTCGAGGACTACCTCACCGATCTGACTCTGATGAAGGAGCACAACCTCAACGCCATCCGTACTGCTCACTACCCCAACGACAAGGCCCTGTACAACCTGGCCGATGAGCTGGGCCTGTACGTGTGCGCCGAGGCCAACATCGAGAGCCACCGTGCCGCTATGCAGGGCGTGAAGGTGCCCACCGGTACCGGACAGGGTATGCCCGAGTGGGTCGCCACCGTCACCGACCGTGTGGCCACCAACCTGGAGATGTACAAGAACAACCCCAGCGTCATCATGTGGTCTCTGGGCAACGAGGCTACCTACAGCTACGCTCCCCTCAACGAGAACTATGGCTTCTGGGTTGCCTCCATGTACCTGCTCAAGCGTGACCCCAGCCGTCTGCGCAAGTACGAGCGTGAGAGCGAGAACTATCAGCACCCCTACGTCAAGCAGAACGGGCAGGACCCCTGGAGCACCGACGTGCGTAAGAACAACATCGTGGACGTGCACTCCACTCAGTATGTGCTGCCCAACTACGTGGCCAGCTACCATGGACGCATGCCCCTCATCCACTCCGAGTACAACCACGCCATGGGCCTGTCCTACGGCAATGCCATGGAGCACTGGGACGCCATCCGTGAGAACGACCAGGCTCAGGGCGGCTTCATCTGGGACTACATCGACCAGTCCATCCGCACCGTGCGGGACAACGGCGATGGCACCTATGACGAGTTCTGGGGCTACGGCGGCGACTGGATCGACCCCAACGCCAACGACGACGCCTTCTGCGGCAACGGTATGCTCTTTGCCGACCGCACCCCCACCCCCAAGATGACCGAGGCCAAGAAGGTCCACCAGCAGGTGAACTTCTACCTGGATGACCAGACCGTCACCTCCGGCCAGGACGTGACCTTGAAGGTGGTCAACGAGTATGAGAACACCACCCTGGACGCCTTCGACATCACTTGGAAGCTCACCAAGGACGGCCTGACCGAGCTGGGCAGCGGCACTCTGGACCTGAACACCCCCAACATGGACGGTCAGTCCCTGATGAGCGGTCAGCAGGTGGAGGATGTTACCATTACCCTGCCTGAGTTTGAGGCCAAGGAAGGCAGCGACTACCTGCTGGACATCTCCGTCAAGCTCAAGAACGCCACCAACTGGGCCGAGGCCGGCTACGAGGTGGCCTATGAGCAGTTCCAGCTCAACCCCGACGACGCTCAGGCCACTGAGACCCAGGTGCCCGACAAGGCCTTCGAGTCCGTGGAGGAGCTGGGCAGCCAGATGACCCTCACCGGTACCACCGACAACGGCCAGAAGTTTGAGATCGTGCTGGACACCGAGAGCGGCACCATCGTCTCCTACAGCCTGGACGGCAACGTGGTCATGACTCAGGGCCCCGAGCAGAGCCTGTACCGCGCTGAGACCTACAACGACACCACCGTGGCCAAGAACGCCAACCTGAAGAACGCCGGCGCCACCGAGAACCTGTCCAACCTGGAGGTCTCCGTGAACACCAGCGAGAACAAGGTGCTCATGGCCATGAACGGCGCCATGAAGGTGTCCGCCTCTGCCCTGATGGCCTACGAGATCTACGGCAACGGCGAGATCGTGGTCCTCAGCCAGTTCATCCCCACCAGCAACTTCGCCCCCAACGGTCTGCCCAAGATCGGTGGTCGTATGATCATCAACGGCGACTATGACAACCTCACCTTCTATGGCCGTGGTCCCGACGAGAACTATGTGGACCGTAAGAGCGGCTCCACCGTGGGCGTGTACACCTCCAAGGTGTATGATCCCGACGACGCCATGGGCGAGGACTCCAACTGGGACGGCAAGAGAATGCTCAAGCCCCAGGAGAACGGCAGCCGCTCCGACATCCGCTGGACCGCTCTGACCAATGACCAGGGCGTGGGCCTGATGGTCACCGGCGACGGCCTGCTGGAGACTTCTGCCAACCACTACACGGCCGAGGACATGAACTCCGGCACCTACAACAGCGCCACCTATCGTCATCCCAACCAGGTTCCTCAGCGTCAGGAGATCGTGTGGAACATCGACCTGCACCAGAACGGTGTCAGCGACACCGCCTTCATGGGTCACAAGCCTCTGGACGGCTACTTCTTCCCCACCAACCAGAGCTATTCCTACGCCTATCGCATCTCCCCCGTCAGCACCAACGACGCTGAGAAGCTGATGGACAAGAGCAACGAGGGCTTTAAGGTTCCCACCTCCTCTTACCCCATCACCGGCATCTACATCAACGACAACGCTGTGGCCGGCTTTGACGTGGGCAGCGAGACCGGCGCCAGCTACACTCTGGCCGCCAACGAGTCCATCGAGTCCGTCACCGTGGACGGCACCAACGACTTCACTGTCACCTACAACGAGGACGGCACCCTCACCGTCTCCGCCACCAACAGCTACGGCCAGGAGTACAACTACGTGGTCAAGCTGGGCCGCGAGGGCAAGGAGCTGGACCGCTCCGTCCTCTCCAAGGTCAAGGTGGACAACAACTACAACGGCCAGCCTGGCTCCAACCTCATCGACGGCAACAACAACTCCATCTGGCACTCCAACTGGAGCATCACCACTCCCATGAACAAGCTGTGGTTCATGGTGGAGCTCAAGGACGAGACCGCCATCAACGGCATCCGCTACCTGCCCCGTCAGGACAGCACCAACCTCAACGGCGCCTATGGCCAGCATGAGATCTATGTCAGCTCCAAGCCCATCGATCAGCTGACCAGCGATGTGAGCAGCGGCGACTGGACCAAGGTTGCCACCGGCAGCTGGCCCAAGACCAAGGACTGGAAGTCCACCGCCTTCGGCGAGATGGTCAACGCCAAGACCGTCATGGTGGTGCCCAAGACCACCTACGGCGACACCGAGAACGCCTGGGGCTCCGGCGCTGAGTTCCGTGTCACCGCCGGCACCGTCATCAACACCGCCGACGTCACCGTCAACCTGGAGGACAGCTACACCTACAAGGGTGAGGCCGTCCGTCCCGCCCCCGAGGTGAAGCTGGGCGACCAGACCCTCATCCGTGGCGTGGACTACACCGTGGAGTACACCGACAACGAGGCTGTGGGCACGGGTAAGCTCACCATCAACTTCTGCGGCGCCTTCGCTGGCGATGCCATCGAGAAGGAATTCAACATCGTGGAAGGCCAGCAGCGCACCCTGACCCTGACCCTGGGCGACGGCACCACCGAGAAGCAGGTGTATGTGGGCCAGACCGTCACCCTGGAGGCCGGCGAGGCCCCCGAGAACAAGATGTTCGACCACTGGTCCGCCAACAACGACGGCGTGAAGTTTGCCGACGCCAACAGTGAGACCACCACCTTCGTGATGCCCGACGCTGACGTCACCGTCACCGCCAACTATGTGGATGCCTACACCGTCACCGTGGTGGGCGGCTTCCTGGACGAGGACGGCACCATCACCTCTCAGAAGTACAAGGTCGGCTCCTCCGTGGTCTTCTACGCCGACATCCCCGAGGGCAAGGTCTTCGACGTGTGGACCATTGACAGCGAGGATGCCAGCATCACCGACCCCGCCCGGAACCCCGGCCTGATGAACTCCACCCCCGCCCACGACATCGTGGTCACCGCCAACTTCAAGACCGATCCCGACTACTTCGCCGTTCTGGATACCCTGCCCGATCACCACTATCTGGGCACCACCTTCACCGCTCCTGAGACCCTGCGCATCGTCCAGGGCGACCAGGAGTCTGAGGCCGCTGTGACCTGGAACGAGGCTCAGGTGAAGGCCATTCAGGACGCCACCTCCGTGTGCACCCTGCCTCTGACCGGTACCGTGGCCGATCACGAGATTTCCACCACTGTGGCTGTGGTGCCCGGCAACGTGGTCTACTTCGTGGACAACGGCTCTGAGACCTTCTCTGAGCTGGCTCAGAACATCCTCAAGTACAACGCCACCACCGTGCTCAACACCACTCCCGATCAGTTCTACACCGAAGAGAGCGGCTGGGGCTGCACCAACCCCGAGTCCCAGGTTGAGACCCACAACGACTACGGCACCGACGCCTACTCCACCATCCGCAACATGACCGACTCCAAGGGCGAAGACCCCAACGACGGCCGTGGCAAGCCCCTGACCTACCAGTTCGATAACCTGGAGGCCGGCACCTATCAGGTGTTTGTGGGCTACAAGAACATCTGGTACCAGACCTCCTGGCAGCGCAACGCCACCATCGAGCTGCTCCAGGGCGACAACGTTCTGGCTTCCGTGGAGAAGAACCTGAACGTGGAGAAGGGCCAGTTCGTCCAGATGGAGATGGAAGTCACCGAGGCTGGCAGCGTTGAGCTGAAGATGACTCCCAAGGAGAGCGCCAACGCCAACAACGACATGCTGGTCAGCTACATCCTCATCACCAAGGACGGCGAGATCGTGGAGCCCGTGGAGTACACCGTCACCGTGAACACCCAGGGCGAGGGCACCGCTACCGCCGAGCCCACCACCGCTACCGCTGGCACCACCGTGACCCTGACGCAGCAGGCTGCTGAGGGCTGGCACTTCGTGGAGTGGCAGAGCGACGACGTCACCGTCACGGACAACACCTTCGTGATGCCTGAGGGCAACGTCACCGTTACCGCCGTGTTCGAGAAGGACGCCGCCCCCGGCGAGGTCAACAAGACCCTGCTGGAGAAGACCGTCAAGTACGCCGATACCCTGTCCACCGACGGTGTCACCGACACCGCCAAGAAGGCCTTTGAGGACGCTCTGGCCAACGCAAAGACCATCCTGGCCAAGGATGACGCCACCCAGGAAGAAGTCAACGCCGCTTGGGACGCCCTGCTGGAGGGCATCTGGGGTCTGGGCCTGACTCAGGGCAACAAGGACCTGCTGAACCTGACCATTGAGCGCGCCGAGGACATGATGGCCAACGCCGACAAGTACATGCCCGACCACTGGCAGGATCTGGTGGACGCTCTGGATGCCGCCAAGAAGGTGGCTGAGGACGGCGACGCCATGCAGGAGGACGTGGACAAGGCCGCTGGTGACCTGCTCAACGCCATCCTGGCCCAGCGCTACAAGGCCGACAAGTCCATCCTGGAAGACCTCATCGGCAAGGCCAAGGGCATCGACCTCACCGGCTACACCGCTGAGTCCGTGGCCACCTTCCGCACCGCTCTCAAGGCCGCCCAGGACGTGATGGCTGACGCCACCCTGTCCGAGGACGACCAGAAGGTCGTGGACGACGCTGTGGCCGCTCTGAGCGCCGCCATGGACGGCCTCACCGCTGAGGGTGAGACCCAGCCCAGCGACAAGCCTGAGGCCACGGACAAGCCCGAGGCTACCGACAAGCCTGAGGCCACCGATAAGCCTGAGGGCACCGACAAGCCCGACGCCACTCAGAAGCCTGATGGCGAGAAGCCCGCTCAGACTGGCGACACCAACAACGTGATGGTTCCCGTCATCGTGGTCGTCGTCTGCGTGGTGTGCCTGCTGGCCGTGGTTGTGGTTGCTCGCAAGCGCAGCAGCAAGCACTAATCGACGCCTGAGCACACATTAGAGCTCTGATAAGCGACAAGAAGCAAGCCCGGAGGAAGCAATTGCTTCCTCCGGGCTTCTTTGTCCGTTTATAGGGCTCCCTTGTGGCGCAGGGCGGTAGCCCTGCACTTCTTCACTTTTCACTCTTCACTCTTCACTTGCCCCAGCCGGGAGTGCTCCGCTGGGCTTGCCGTTCTCCGATTTCCCCGGCGCAAACCAGCGCCCCCGCCGGGGACGCTCCGCTGGGCCCGATTTCTCCCCGATGAGAAATCGGGGAAAGAATCGCCAAAGGCGGGGCCTTCCCCCGCCTTGTGGAATCCACCCCGCGGTACTGGCTGTCCCTGCGTGCTCCTCTTTTCGGCCCTTGGACGGGTGGGGTCACATGGATGGCATGGAAGTTCCACAGAATATACCTGCTTCTGTGGAAACTTGTACTTCTATCGCCGGGGCCTTACCCTGGTGGGCCGCTGTTCCCAGCGATCGAGGGCCCGGCATTCGGCGGCGGGAACGCCGCTTCTCCGGGGTGAGGCCCTGGAAGGAGAGGCACCATCTTACAGAGAAGGGGGCGCTTCCCATAGACTTGCCAGGCCATCCATGTGACCCCACCAGGGCCTGGGCCGACCATAGCCTTGACGCAGGTTCAGCCTCGTACCCCAGGGAGGTTCTTAGGGGGGAACGCCCTAAGCGGGTTTTGGTTCCTTTTGACCGAGCAAAAGGAACCCCCAGCGGAGCGTCCCCACCAGGCTGGCAAGCCTGAACTGGGTCCGAAAAGAAGGACAATCCCCCTGTGCTTGCAAAAAATAAAAATATCCCCGTGAAACCAAAGCTTCACGGGGATGGATAGAAATTACAAATTCAAATACATGGGAATACAGCCCTCAATAAAACGATTGGACGGCATTTCCATCAGCTCCACAAAGGAGTCAAATCCGTGACGCTGATAGAAGGTTACGGCTTCGGGCACCGAGTATAGCACAATGTGGTTTGCTCCACACTGGGTTTCCACAATGGTGTAGATTAACTGGATGAGATAGTACAGGCAGTAGTCGCTCCAATGCCCCTGATCTTCGCCGGAGTTGGGAAACACCTGATGTTGATACGTTTCATCCAGAGCAAAAATCTTAATTTCAATGGCGGGTGTGAGATGGAAGTGGGAGCCGGAGTGAATCACAATGCCGCTGCATGACAGGGCAGCAATTCCCACAAGCTCTGTTTTTTCTGCGTCAGCCCAGAAACAATACGGTACGGCATCCTCATCCCACAAGAATTTCTCCCGAAAATAGTCGTTGATACCGGCATGGCCGCAGTGAAAGGAAATCTGGTCCAGATCCTCTGGGGTGGCCTGAGAACAAATCATGGGTTGCGGCTAGATCGTCTGGTTTTCACAGCCTGAATCTGACGGTCCAGCTGTTGCAGACGGGAAGGACTAGCTGTGTGAAGTTCAGCTTGCCGAATCTTCTGGAGAGCATCCAGAACAGTGGTGTTGGGCTGGTGTAATTTCTGCTCCATATTGGAATTCATACGAAAAGCCTCTCGACAAGGGACTGCAAACAACGCCATTTTGGTGCCTCCTTTCTTTTGTATGCTATGTTTCTTCTTGGTTTCCTTTCGCTTCAATCATACCACGCCCTGAAAAAAACTTCAATACAGATTATGTGCAAGCATGTGGAGAATATCCCTGGTGACAAAGGGCGCAGAGGAAAAGAGAAAAAATCCCGTGAAACTTCAAGTTTCACGGGATTTTAAGTACTTACTTGATTTGATAGTCCTTGCCAAACTGCAAGTCGTCAAACCGGCGGGTAGCATCCAGATACAGATCGTCCACGGGGTCGTTCTTGGGCTGCTGGGATTGCTGGAGGGGCTGAGAAATGGTGGGCTCCTCCACTTCCTCCTCCTCGGAGGTGAGGTCCTCCACGGGGGTGGTGGGCCCTTCCGGGACAATGGACTGGGCCATGGCGGCCTGAGCCATCTCGGGGGGGACCATCTGGCCCAGACGGGACAGGTAGTCCAGCTCCTCCTGGTGGAGGGCGTGGAGCTTCATGACGTAGTCCGCCGTGGCCTTCTGGGCCTGCTGGAGCCGGAACTCCTCTGCGGCGATCTCCGCCTCCAGCTTGGATTTGCGAGCCTGAGCCTCCTGGGTGGCGTCCTGCTCCAGCTGGGTCTTCTTCTTCTCCGCATCGCTGACCATGGAGTCGGCCATCTGCTGGGCAGCCAGCAGGGTCTTACGCATGGCCACGTCGGTGGCCCGGTACTCTTCGATGGAATCGGAGAGCACCTTCAGCTTATTTTTCAAAATGGTGTTGTCGTTGTACAGTGCGGTGTAGTCCTCGGTGAGCTGATCGAGGAACTCATCCACCATGGTCATGTTGT
Source organism: Pseudoflavonifractor sp. An176 (assembly GCF_002160435.1). Taxonomy (NCBI): domain Bacteria; kingdom Bacillati; phylum Bacillota; class Clostridia; order Eubacteriales; family Oscillospiraceae; genus Pseudoflavonifractor; species Pseudoflavonifractor sp. An176. The sequence continues at coordinate 13,141 of NZ_NFKO01000017.1, forward strand.
AGCCGCCAAAGGTCGCTTTGGCAAAGACATGGCTGGCTACCTCCTGCGGAGTCATCATTGTGCAAGTCTCCTTTATTTCTATTTCTCACAACAAACAAAACCGGGGCTTAGAAATACAGCCCGTTGTTCTCCAGTTCATCAATCAGGTCACCCATGATCTCCACGTTGTAGGGGGTCATGATGTAGGTGGCCATGGACACCTTCTTGATGGTGCCCTCGTTGGCGTAGGTCACGCCGGAGAGGAAGTCGATGAGACGGCGGGCCACGGTCTTGTCGGTCTGCTCCAGGTTCAGCACAACGGTGCGCTTCTCCCGCAGGTGATCGGCGATTTCAGAGGCATTTTCAAAGCGTTCGGGCTTGACCAGCACCACCTGCAGCTGGGTGGTGGTGTGGATGTTGACCACCTTGTTGTTGCGGCGCTCAGGCTCGCTGGTGCGGGTGGTCTCGCTGGCGGGTGCGTTGTGGTTCACAGGGGCAAAATCCTCCTCGTAATCATCGTCGTCCTCATCCTCGTAAGGACGGGCCAGACGCTTCAGTTCATCCAAAAAGCTCATGGGTGAGAACTCCCTTCTATATATCGTTCAAAATGGGTTGGAAATGGGCGAACGAGGGCCAAAAATCGCCGTCCCCACCCGGATATGAGTGGCGCCGGCGGCAATGGCTGCGGTGAAATCGCCGCTCATCCCCATGGACAGTATCTTGGTATCTGTTTTATTATCTCCCATTCTGTCCTGTATGTCAACAGCAAGAGCCTGCAATTTATGAAAAAACGGTAAATTTTCCTCAGGAAAGGTTGCGGCGGGGGGAATGCACATCAGGCCTCTCAGGCGCACGTGCTCCAGCTGCCCACACAGCTGGGCGGCGGGCAGCACATCGGGGACAAAAAAGCCGGATTTGGACGGCTCCTGGGCCAGATTCACCTCCAGCAAAATGTCCTGAACCAGCCCGGCCTTCCCTGCCTGCTTGTCAATTTCCAGCAGCAGCTTCTGGGAGGACACCGAGTGGATCAAATCCACCTTGCCCATGAGGTATTTCACCTTGTTGGTCTGCAAGTGGCCGATGAAGTGGACCTGTGCCCCCTCATAGGCCCCCGCTTCCCAGTGGGCGGTGAGTTCCTGCACCCGGTTCTCCCCGCACACCGTCACCCCGGCGGCAATGGCCTGCCGGATGACATCGTCGGATTGGGTCTTGGTGGCGGCCACCAGGGTGATCTCCGCCGGGTCCCGGCCAGCGGCCAGGGCGGCGGCCCGGATTTCTTCCACAACGTGGGCTAAATTTGTGGAAATACTCATGAGCGAACCACCATCCCGTCGGTGATGTTGGTGGTGTTGAGGATGACCTCGTCCCCGGCCCGCAGGCGGGAAGAGGCGGTCTCATCCACCGGCTGGACCAGGTAGAAGGAGTCGTCGTCGCTGTAGACCACCTTCACCTCCTGCCACTCGGCCTGGGTGCCCACCACGGTGTACACGCCGTAGGAGTTGACCTGGCTCTGGTTGCCCTGGTCGTCGGTGACGGTCTCGGTGTTCACCCGCAGGGCCTGGCGGGGGATGCGGATGCCCTCCACCTGCTGGGCGATGATGTCCACCGTCTGCTGGCGCAGCAGGGTGGTGTCAGACAGGTTGGTGTTGGTGGAGAAAATGGCCATGGTCTGGTCATTTTCCATGACCAGACGCTCCAAATTCATGGAAATCATGCCGTAGTAGTCGTCCGAGAAGGAAATTTTGTAGGTCTTGCCCTCCAGCAGCCCCTCCACCGACGGCTGGTCGATGAGGGTGGCCAGATACCAGGTGTTGTTGGTCACCACCTTGCCCAGGGCGGCCGGGGGGTCCGCCACCTCCTTGTGGAGCAGCTCGTTGAGCTGCTGCATGGTCAAAGAGGAGAGCATGGACGGGGTGATGAGGCTCTCAAAGCCGTCCACTTCCCCGGAGAAACACCCGGAGGCGGGGGAGGTGATGGTCTGAGACACCTGGCTGAGGGAGGCGTTGAGGGAGTCCAACTGCTTTTGCTTGTCGGAAATCAGTTGTTTGATCTGGGTGGCGGCCTCGGTGTTGCCGTAGCTGTAATCCCGCTGGAACACCATGGTGCGCAGGTGGAGGGCGGAGTCCTCCAGGGTGGACAGGTCACCGGAGGCGGCCAGGGAACGGATGGCCACCATGGAAGAGATCACCTCTTCGTCCAACTTGGAGGAGTTGGTGGCCTGGGTGCCGGTGGACAGAGAGTACTCCAGCTGTTGAATCTCCGCCTCCAGGGACTGGATGGTCTGGCGGGTCTCCAGCGAGTCCTGACTGGCGTGAATCAGGGCGATTTGGCCGCCTTTGGACACCTTTTCCCCTTCGTCCAGTAGGATGTCCACATACTGTCCGGTGGTGGAGATCACCTGTTCGTCCCGCACCAGAAGGGCGGAGGCCTCGGTACCGATGTCCACCGAATAGGAATAGGCGGTGGTGGTCACCAGGTCGGGTTTGAAGCCCAGGGCCAGATAGACGGCGAAATACAGAATCACCGCGGCGCAGATGACGCCGATGATGACTTTATTGACCAATGTACTCTCTTTCATAGGCTCATTCCTTTTTTATGTGGGAAACCTGCCCTTCCACTTGGCTTCGGTATCTTGTGGCTCTTTTGCGCCAGAAATGCGTTGCATCTTCTTGAAATACACAAAGTATTTCTGCAAAGCTGCGCCTTTTTCTGACACAAAATATCTCACAATCTACTCTTGCCAATGGAACGGCACGTTTCCCGGTTTGGGAAACGCTTGCCAATGGAACGGCACGTTTCCCGGTTTGGGAAACCGATGCCGATGGATTGGCACGGTTCCGTGGGGTTGGAACACGCCTTCCGAGTTGGGGATTATTCCTCCATATTCACCGGGCGTTCCGGGGTGATGGTGGAAATGGCGTGTTTGTAGATGATTTGCTGTTTTCCGTCACTGACCAGCACCACCACATAGGGGTCAAAGGCGGTGATGACCCCCCGGAGCTGGAATCCGTTGATCAAAAAGACGGTGACCCGGGCGGCGGTGCGGCGGAGGGTGGACAGGACGGTGTCCTGGACGTTGGGCTGTTTGCCCACGGCGACTGCGGTAAAACTCATGGTTATCAGCACTCCTTTTCTTTTTTGGGCCAGGCGTGGCCTGTCCCAGAGTGCTGTTATTGTAAGCCATGGGCGTGGGCGAGTTCTGTCGAACTTGCGACGGCCTGGGAAAAATTGGGGGTTTCTCCCCAGCGAATCCAGTGGGTGTTGGGGTTGCGGCGGAACCAGGTCAGCTGCCGCTTGGCGTACTGCCGGGAGCGCAGCTTCACTTCCTCCGCTCCCTCCTCCACCGGGCGGCCTTGTTCCAGAGCGGAGATGATCTCTTTGTAGCCGATGGCCTGCATGGCAGTGCAGGTGGGGGGAATTCCGGCGTCCAGAAGCCGCCGCACCTCGTCCTCCAGCCCCTGCTCCATCATCACATCCACCCGGCGGTCGATGCGCTGCCACAGGTGGGGCCGCTCCACAAAATCCAGGCCAATGGTCAGGGGATGGTACCGAGGCGGAATGGCCTGGGACTCCCGGTTGTGCTGGGAGATGGTCTTTCCGGTGGTGAGATATACCTCCAGGGCCCGGATGATGCGCTTTTCGTCGTTGGGGTGCAGCCGCTGGGCGGACTCCGGGTCCACCTGGGCCAGCTTGTCCCGCAGGGGCTCCAGCCCCTCCTCCCTGGCCTGCTGCTGGAGCTGCTGACGCACTCCGGCGGTGTCGGGGGCGAAGGGGGCAAACTCCCGCCCGGCCATGAGGTTGTCGATGTACAGCCCGGTGCCCCCTGCCACAATGGGCAGCTTGCCTCGGGCGAGAATGTCGTCCATGATGGGGATGGCCTGGGCCACATAGCGGCCCACGGAGAAGTTCTCCCAGGGGTCGGCCACGTCCAGCATGTGGTGGGGCACCCCCTGCATCTCCTCCGCTGTGGGCTTGGCGGTGCCGATGTCCATGCCCCGGTAGACCTGCATGGAGTCTGCGGACACCACTTCCCCGTTCAAAATCTGGGCCAGAGCCACCGCCAGGGCGGTTTTCCCGGAGGCGGTGGGGCCGCAGATGACCAGACAGTCGGGCGTGTGGTTCATCGGATCCACCCGCTTCCCAGCACTTGCTCCCCCTGGTAGAACACCGCCAGCTGGCCCGGCGTGGGGGCCCGGGCGGGGTGCTTCATGTGGATGTCCACCCGTCCGCCCCCCAGGGGAAGGATGGTGGCGGGGTCCTGACGGCGGGAGTGGCGCAGGCGCACCTCCACCTCCATGGGCCCAGACAGGGGATGTTCGCCCAGCCAGTTCAGGGAGTCGGTGTGCACCATAAAGGCGTGGAGCCCCTCCCCGTGGGAGAGGACCACCTCATTGGTGTGGGGGCGGATTTCGGTGACAAACAGCCGCCCGGTGGAGGAGACCCCCAGCCCCCGGCGCTGGCCGATGGTGTAGTGGTGGAAGCCCTTGTGGGTGCCCAGGACGTTGCCGTTGGCGTCCACAAAGTTCCCCGGCGGGGGCGTGCCGCCCCGGGCGTCCAGCCAGGCGGCGTAGTCGTCGTCGGGGATGAAGCAGATCTCCATGGAGTCGGGGCGGTCGGCGGCGGGCAGCTGCCCGGCCTCCGCCTCCTGGCGGGTCTGCTCCTTGGGGCCGTCCCCCAGGGGGAAGAGGACGTGGGAGAGCATGTCCCGGGTGAGCCGGGAGAGCATGTAGGACTGGTCGTTGGCGGAATTGCCCCGCAGCAAAATGGGGCCGCCGTCGCACCCGGTGCCAATGCGGGCATAGTGTCCGGTGGCCACCCAGTTGGCCCTGATTTCCCGGGCAAAGGAGATGAGGGCGGGGAACTTCACCGCCCGGTTGCACCGGGCGCAGGGAATGGGGGTGCGGCCGGACAGGTAGTCGGCGGCAAAGGGGGCGCACACATGCTCCTCCAGCTCCTGCTGGATGGAGCGCACGGTGAGGGGGATGCCCAATTTGGCAGCGTTGTCCCGGGCGGACTGTTCGCCCCCCAGCCCGATGTCCAGGTACAGCCCGTGTACCTCATAGCCCTGGCCCAAGAGCCGCTGGGCGGCTACGGCGGAATCCACCCCGCCGGAGAGCCCCAAAACCACCTTCTTGTCTGCCATGTGCTGCGTCCTCCTGTGGAAATGATTTACCGTTTAGTATACCAGAAAATTGTGAACGGTTCAACCAAATGAAGCATGAAAAATAGGGGGAAAGGGATGCAAAATCTGGCGGGTTTTGCACCGCCCGGAGGGAGCCATAGGACTCCGCCGCACTCCCTGTGTTACTGTGGTAGGGGCCGTGGCTTGCCCGGCCCGTGGCTACCCTGGCATTGCCTTGGGGGATTCGGGAGGGGCAAGCCCCTCCCCTACCGCAGCGTAGCAAGATGGTGCAGAAAAAGCATCTGACAACGGGAACGCCGTACTGAAAAGGCTCCCTCCGGGAGGGAGCTGTCTGCGTGAGCAGACTGAGACAAGGGGTTGTTCTTCTAAAAGGACTGTTTCCGGCTTGCCAGCCTGGCAGGGACGCGCTCCGCTGGGCCCGATTTCTCCCCGATGAGAAATCGGGGAAAGAATCGCCAAAGGCGGGGCCTTCCCCCGCCTTGTGGAATCCACCCCGCGGTACGAGGCTGGCCTTGCGGTGGTTCTCAGGTCGGGCCGAAGGGCCAGCGCCATACCAAGAGGAAAACAGGCTCTATTCTTCTTTATCGCTGCTGGGAACGTGCATTTTTCTCCAGATTTCGGCCCTTTCTGGTCCACCCGGCCGACGGCGGCCGGGAAGCGGCCGCATACCGCAAACTTGAGGCCCTGGTAATCGAAGTGAAACCTGCCAGCGGAGTAGGCATACTCCAGAGATGTGATACGCCATCTATGTGACCGCTCCAGACCCAGGGCCGACTACGGCCCCACTGCACAAAACAAAATCAAATCATTGGGGTTTCAAAAGGGGCGGGCCCCTTTTGTGGCTTTTCGTCCATTTTGGCCAGTCAAAATGGACCCCCAGCGGGAAGCGTCCCCGCCAGGCTGGCAAGCCGGAAACAAGGGCAGTTAGAAGAACACGCCATCGTCTGCCCGACGGTAGCCAACTTCCCTGACTCAGGGGAGCCTTGATACAGGGGAGGCTTGTGAGAGCCCCTTTCGTGAAATTTCATAAATTTGGTGTGGCACATTGAGGCAGTGTGTGCTATACTGTCCTTAGTGACTACTCTGGCGACGGGAGGTAAATCCCAATGAAGAAATGTGAACTCACCGTTCAGATTATGTTAGGCGGCCCCTCCAAGCGGATGGGGACGGACAAAGCCCTGGTGACCCTGGGGGGCAAAACCCTGTTGGATCGGGCGGTGGAGACCTGGAACCATTACGGCGCAGGAGTCCAGCTGTCTGTGGGCGCTCCGGAGCGGAAGGCTCTGGCCCCTGCTGGCACTCTGGCCGTGGCAGATATTTATCCCGACCGCGGCCCTCTGGCCGGACTCCATGCGGGTCTGCGGGCCTGTACCACCCGCTGGATGCTGCTGGTGGGCGTGAACTTCCCCTTCCTCACCCCCGCCCAGGCCGACACCCTGGTGGACGCCATCGGCGACGCCGATGCCTGTGTGTACACCATCGATGGGGTGCCTCAGCCCCTGTTTGGCGTGTACCGCAAGCGGTGCATGTCCTTTGCAGAGACCATGATGCTCAACGGCGATTACGACATCCGCAATCTGCTCAACTGGGCCAACACCGTGTACATCCCTCTGGAGGACACCGCCCCCTTCCGCAGCGTGGACACCCCCGCAGATTTGGAAGAGGCCGAAAACCTGATCTGAACCAACCAAAAAAGCGAAAAAGCCCCCCCTTCCCAAACTCTTTGGGAAGGGGGGGCTCTCGTTCACAGACCTGGGAGGAGCGGGGAGTTCCACAGCTTGCACAGGGTGTGGAAAACTTTGTGGAAGTTGTGGAAGCTGTGAAAAATGTCCCTATACCGCCCCTGCAAAATTGTGACCATGAGAGAGAGGACGGTATACCGTGCGGTACATGGTGAAGAAACACAAAAAGCCGCAGACGAATTGAGAGACCGCTTCCGCCACAAAAACGCCGTTCACGCCCCAGAAAAACGCCAGCAGCACGGTGAGGGGGGCGTTGATCACCGCTTTGCGGAGGATGGAGAAGAAAATGGACTTCTTGGCCTGGCCCAGCCCCACAAAAATGGACTGGCTGGAGATCATCAGGGCCATGAATACGAACATGGAGAAGTACACCCGCAGGGCAGGCACACCCGCCTGGAGCATGTCCGGGTTGTTGTTGAAGATGCGGATGAGCAGGCCGGGAATGGTCATGTTCAACAGCCAAATGAGGGCCGCATATCCCACCGTCACCCCCACGGCGAAGCGGATGCAGGCGCACACCCGGCGCTTCTCCCCTGCCCCGTAGTTGTACCCCAGCACCGGCTGGACGCCGCTGCTGAAGCCCTGAATGAGCATGAAGGTGACCTCTCGCAGGGAGTTGATGATGGTCATGACCCCCACGTACAAGTCGCCGCCGTAAATGTGCAGCACCTTGTTGCACACAATCTGCACCAGGGAGTTGGTGATGCTGGTAAAGAAGCCGGACAGCCCCAGGGTGATAATGCGCCGCAGGTGGTCCCACCGGGGACGCAGGTGGCACAGATGCAAGGGGAGCAGCGATTTTTTCCCGGTGAGGAAGCTCAGCACCCACACCGCCGAACAGGCCTGGGCGATGATGGTGGCGATGGCGGCTCCCTTTACCCCCAGGTTCAGCCCGTAGATGAGAATGGGGTCCAGCACCAGGTTCACCACCGCCCCCAGCATGACGGTGAGCATTCCCTTGTTGCCGAAGCCCTGGGAATTGATGAAGGGGTTCATACCCAGGCCCACGGTGACAAAGGGGGTGCCCAGCAGGTAGATGAAACTATAGTCCTTGGCGTAGGGCAACGTGGCGTCGCTGGCTCCGAAGGCCACCAGAATGGGGTCCAAAAAGGGAATGGTCACCAGAGGGATGGCAAACCCAAAGAACAACAGCAGGGACAGGGTGTTGCCCATGACGGCGCTGGCCAGCCCCTCCTCCCCTTTGCCCCGGTAGATGGAGCACAAAGGGCTGCCCCCCATGCCGCCCAGGTTGGCAAAGGCCAGCACGATGGAGATGAGGGGCAGGGTGAGGCCCATGCCGGTGAGGCTGGTGTGGCCCACCCCGGGGATGTGGCCGATATACATGCGGTCCACCAGGGAATAGAGGATGTTTACCACCTGGGCCACCGTCATGGGCACGGCGATGGAGAGGATGTTCCGGGCCACAGAGCCCTGGGAAAAGTCGTTTTGTACGGGGGTCAAGACAGGTCCCTCCAGAGGAAAGTTTAGTGCAGCAGGGTATTTTCCTGATCGGTGACGCTCAGGTTGTCCTCGTTGGAGAAGTACTCCTCCAGCATGGAGGCCGCCAGAGCCGCCAGATTGCCGCCGGCGGAGCCCTTCTCCGCCACCAGGCACAGGGCCACCTGGGGGTCGTCGTAGGGGGCAAAGCAGACGAAGGTGGCGGTGGCGTCGCTGCCCGACACCTCGGCGGTACCGGTCTTACAGCCCACGGACACGGGCAGGTCGTCAAAGTACCGGGCCATGGAGGCGGTCTGGGACAGGTCGTACATGCCCTGTTTCACCGCTGCCAGATCCTCGGGGTCAATGTCGATGGTGGAGGCCAGCTTGGGCTCATGCTCATACACCACTTGGGAGTAATCGCTGGACTTCACCTCTTTCAAAAGGTGGGTCTCGTAGCGGTTGCCCCCGTTGACCAGGGTGGCCACGTAGTTGGCCAGCTGGATGGGGGTGAACTGGTTGTCGCTCTGGCCGATGGCGGCAGACAGGGTCTGACCGGCGTACCACACGTCCCCCAGCTTCTCGGCGGTCTCAGGTCCGGCCACGGTGCCCTTGGACTCGGGCAGCTCGATGCCGGTGTACTGGCCCAGGCCGAAGGCGGTGGCGTAGTCCACCAGCTTGTCAATGCCCAGGCGGCGGCCCAGGTCGTAGAAGAAGATGTTACAGGAGTCCTTGATGGCCTCGCTCACCGTCTCGCTGCCGTGGGACCCGCCGGTGCTGGTACGAATCCAGCACACGGGCTGATAGTCGGGATAATACGTGTAAATGCCGGAGCAGTAGGTGGTGCTGGAGGGGGTGATCAGCCCCTCGGTGAGGCCTCCCACGGCGGTGACCATCTTAAAGATGGAGCCGGGGGCGTACACACCCTGGGTGGCCCGGTTCAGCAGGGGCTTGGCGGGGTCGGTGAGCAGGTCGTTGTAGTCCTCCGTGTAGGTGGACAGGTCGTAGGTGGGATAGGAGGCCAGGGCCAGCACCCCGCCGCTCATGTCCACCATCACCGCCGCGGCGCCTGCGGGGTCGGACAGCCCGGACACGAAGTCCCCCAGCAGCTGCTCGGTGTGGGCCTGGAGCTGGCTGTCCAGGGTGAGCACCACATGGTTGCCCGGCTGGGGCTCGGTCTGCCACTGCTGGCTCACCACCGCCCCGTTCTCGTCGGTCTCCAGCAGCCGGGTGCCGCTGGTGCCGTGGAGGTAGGACTCAAAGGCCAATTCCACCCCGTCCTTGCCCACATAGGCGTTCATGGGGTAGTTCAGGGCCTGGTAGGTGGGCCACTCCTCGGCGCTGATGAGGCCGATGCGGCCCAATACATGGGCCGCCGCCTTGGTGTTGTACACCCGGTTGGTGGAGGTGACAATGGACACCCCGGGCAGGCCCAGCTCTTTGACCTGGGTGATGAAGGAGATGGACACGTCGGTGGCGAAGGTGTAGGTGTTGTAGGTGATCTGCTCCTGGCGCAGGGCCACCTCGTAGAGCACCCCCAGCAGCGCTCGCACCTGGGGGGTGAGCTCCTTGGTCTCCACCGAGAAGGTCTCACACATGGCCTCCATCAGCTCTTGGGCGGAAATTTGAGCGGTTTCGGCACGTTTCACCCACTTATTTTTCTCCGCCAGCTTGCCCAGCTGGGTGGGCAGAATCTCAAAGGTGCCGTCGTCGTTGTCCGCCCGATAGGCGAACAGGTTCTCGTCCTTGGTGTAGGTCCAGGGGGCCTCTTTGGAGATGGGCAGGGTGTCGGACCACTCCACCCCCTCCTTCTCACACAGCTCCAGCAGCTGGGAGATCACCTCATTGACGTGGTCGCCCATGGAGGCGGTGTCCAGTTCCACGGAGTAGCCCAGGGAGTTGGACACCAGCACCCGGCCGTAGCGGTCCAGAATCTCTCCCCGCACCCCGTCCACCGTCTCGGTCTGGGTGATGTTGTAGTTGGCATTGGCCCGCCACTGGGCCCCGTCCACCACCTGCAACTGGTACAGAATGGAGAAGAAGCCCAGGAGGAGGCAGCCGAACAAGACCATCAGAAGGGTGGAGCGCACCCGCAGCCGATGTCCTTCGTCCTCGGTGTGGGTGTCTTTGTGGTTGGAGTTAAAGTCGATGAATCTACTCATGATAATTCCTTCCGTATCGGAGACAAAAAGCCCTGGTCAAATCTTATTCGTGATAGATTCGACCGTAGTGGACGCAGCAGAAACGGTTCATTGCGTATACAGGGAATGCGCACACCAGGGAGCACAGCCCTTCCCCTGCTGCCAGGGAGAGCAGCACCCCCAGGGGGGCGGAGGTGGAGGTGGCCACGGCCAGCAGCTGCACCGCCTCCCACACCACCAGCAGCACCACGCAGCAGATCACGTGGCCCCACAGGTCCTGACGCAGGACGTACTGGCCCAGCAGGCCGGACACCCAGCCCACAAAGGCCAGCAGGGCCACATAGCCCCAGCCGCCGTGGCCCAGGGTGGCCAGCAGCAGCCCGGAGGCCACCCCGAAGCCGGCCCCGAACTGGCCCCCCTCCAGACAGCCCGCCGCCACGGTGCACATCGGCAGCAGCAGGGGCACGGGGAGCGGGGTGAGGGGGAACACAAAGTAGTTGAATATGGCGCACAGCACCAAAGTGATGCCGTAGGCCAACAATTTTAAGATGAAATCCCGGCGGGTCAAAACGGCACCTTCCTTTCAGGAATGAAGAGTGAAGAATGAAGAATGAATAATTGTGGTGTGCCGCCATGCGGCACGGATTTCAATAGAAGCACGGACCGGAGGACCTGCATTCTTCATTCTTCATTTTTCATTATTCATTCACAAAAGTGTTCCGAACAGCGCCCAGGTGGAACAATCGGTGATTTTTACGTCCACAAACTGACCGATGAGCCCCACGTCGCCGTTGAGGTGCACCAGGCGGCCGCCGGGGGTGCGGGCGTTCAAATTGTTCCGGGGGTCTTCGCTCTCCCCGTCCACCAGACAGTGCTGAATGGTACCGATATAGGCCTGGTGCTTTTCCAGGGAAATGCGGTTCTGAGCCTCCACCAGGCGGTTGAAGTTGGCGGACTTCTCCTCGCGACTCAAAGGGTCCTCCATCTCGGCGGCGGGCGTGCCCTTCCGGGGGGAGTAGATGAAGGTGAACAGGGCGTCGTAGCGCACCTCCTCAATGAGGGACAGGGTGTCCTCAAACTCCGGGGTGGTCTCCCCGGGGAAGCCCACGATGACGTCGCTGGTGAGCACCACATTGGGAATCCGCTCCCGGAGCGCCTTCACCTTGTCCAGGTACTGCTCCCGGGTGTAGCGGCGGTTCATGGCACTCAGTACCCGGGTGTTGCCGGACTGGAAGGGCAGGTGGATGCAGGGGGCCACCTTCTCGCACTTGGCCATCACGTCAAAGAGCCGCTGGGTGGCGTCCTTGGGGTGGCTGGTCATGAAGCGGAGCAAAAACTCCCCTTCGATGGCGTTGGCCTGCTCCAGCAGGGTGGGAAAGTCCATGCCGGTGCCCAGGTCTTTGCCGTAGGAGTTCACGTTCTGGCCCAGCAGGGTGATGTCCTTGTACCCTTCCGCCACCAGCTGGCGAATCTCGTTGAGGATGATGTCCGGCTCTCGGCTGCGCTCCCGACCCCGGGTGTAGGGCACAATGCAGTAGGTGCAGAAGTTGTTGCAGCCGTACATGATGGACACCCAGGCCTTGATTTTGCCGGAGCGGCGCACGGGCAGACCCTCGGCGATGGCCCCTTCGGCGGGGGCAGTCTCAAAGACACGGCCCCGGCGCAGGTAGATGCGGCGCATAAACTCGGGGAAGCGCCACAGCACCTGGGGCCCAAACACCAGGTCCACGTGCTGGTAGGACTGGCGCAGCCGCTCCACCACGTGGGGCTCCTGGGCCATGCAGCCGCACAGGCAGATGATCTGGTTGGGGTTGCGCCGCTTGCCGTGGACCAGGGCGCCCACGTTGCCGAACACCCGCTGCTCGGCGTGCTCTCGGATGGCGCAGGTGTTGATGAGGATGAGGTCGGCGTTGTCGCCGTCGTGGACAATCTCATAGCCCATCTCGCACAGCATGCCCCGCAGCAGCTCCGAGTCCGCCTCGTTTTGCTGGCACCCGTAGGTGTCCACAAAGGCGGTGGGAGCCTGGGCGTGCTGGGCGTTGATGGCCCGGATTTCCTGACAATATTCCCGCTGTTTTGCCACGTCCTGAGCGGGGATGACGGGGGTCGTTCTCTCCATGGGGAGTTCCTCCAGTATTCATAAGGTTATAACATATATGATACCAGGACGGCGAAGCCGACATGGTATCATGCCATGTTTGTTCGGTTGCCCCGTAAGGGGCGAGAAAAACGGCAAAATCAAAGTATAATAGCCGCAGCTGCGGCTATTATACCATGAGACAGATAGCAAAACAAGACGAACCGCACCCGGGGGATTCCCAGGTCTTGTGCGTTGACAGCCCCAGGGCAACGTGATAGAGTAGAGCAAATTGTTTGGAATCCCATAGGTTCCCCATAAGGAGACTGATTATGCTGCATACTGCCCAACGTCTGCGCCAGGCCCTGCTCCGCCGCTGTGGGGGAGCCCCTGTGGTGCTGCCCGTGGCCGTGGTGCTCCACGCCCTGGTGGTGGCCCTGGTGGACCAGGTGGTCGTCCACCAGAGCTTGGCCGTCCTCCCCTCCTGCTTCACCGCCGGATGGTTCTGGTGGACGGTGGGGCTCATGGCCCTCTTCACCGGCCTGCTCACCTTCTTCACCCGCACCATCCTGCCCGGGGCCATCCTCACCGCCGTGGCCCCCACCATCATGGTGTTTTCCAGCTACTTCAAGGCCCTCATCACCTCGGTGCCCCTCACCGTCCAGGACTTCCTGCTCCTGGGCCAGCTGGGGGACATCACCCAGCTCAACGCCTCCTCCCTCCACTTCTCCCCCCTCAGCCTGGGGTGCATCCTCTTCTTGGTGGTGTGGCTGGTGGCGGTGTGCCTGCTGCTCTACCCCGTGCGCCTGGAGCGCAAGGCCAGCTTGTGGGCAGGAGCGGGCTGTGTGGCCGCTGTGGCCCTGGTGTACGGAGTGGCGGCCAATGCCCTCATCTTCACCCCCATGGGGGTGAGCACCGACCAGAAGCTGTCCCAGGCCACGGTGAACCGGGAGACCGGGGTGCTGTTGGGCCTGTGGCGGGGCGCCCTCAACCAGGTGCACATGGCCCTCAACGAGGGGGACACCTCCCCGGAGGAGCTGGAGCGGGCGGCCCAGCAGGCCGTGGAGCTGGCCAGCCAGGAGGAGGACACTAAGGTGGCCCAGCAGCCCAACGTCATCCTCATCCTCTCCGAATCCTTCTTCGACGTCACCCGCCTGCCCGGGGTCACCTTTGACGGAGACCCCCTGGAGACCTTCCATAACCTACAACAAGAAGGAGTATCTGGGACCTTTTATACTCGGAGTTTAGGATATGGCACCTGTAACATTGAGTTGGAGATCCTCACGGGGATGAACACCGGCCTGTTGTGGGGGGAGGACCTGTACAACATGGCCCCCCAGGTGTTCTCCCGTCTGCCCTCGGTGCCCTCGGTGCTGCGGGACAGCGGCTACTCCACCGAGATGGTGCACATGTATGACGACTCCATTTACAAGCGCACCCCCATGTTTGAGGCCATGGGCTTTGAGGAGACCTACTTCCAGGACGACTTTGCCGCCATTGACCCCCAGGCTGCCGACGAGGCCTACCTGGAGGGGCAGCGGGAGGGCAGCTTCTACTCGGACGCCTACCTGTCCCAGCTGCTCATGGACCTGTACGAGGACGGCAAGGGGGAGGGGCCTCAGTTCCTCTACGGCATTTCCATGGAGAACCACGCCCCCTATGACAAGAAGAAGTACGACGCCCAGGAGCTGACGGTGGCCTTCCAGTCCGACCTCAAGGGTCAGGCCCAAGAGATGTTCCAGGCGGTGGTGCAGGGCACCCACGACGCCAGCGAGGCCCTGGGGCAGCTCACCGACTACTTCCGGGACCAGGCCGAGCCCACGGTCATCGTGTTCTTCGGGGACCACCGACCCGGAGTGGGGCTTCTGGATGGGGGCACGGTGTACTCCAAGCTGGGGCTGTGCTCCTCGGATTACAGCCGCTGGTCCACCCAGGAGATGAAGGAGCTGTACTCCACCGACTATCTCATCTGGTCCAACGACCCGGCCTACCTGCCCAGCCAGCCCGGGGAGCGGGTGGACCGGGGGTCCAACTACCTGGGGGTGGATTTGCTGAATCTGGCGGGGGTGGAGAAGCCGGTGTACTGGAAGCTGCTGCAAAACCTGTCCCACACCCGGCTCAACGACACCTGGGTGTATAGTTTGGCCCAGGACGGCACCCTCACCTACAAGCACCCCACCACCGGGGGCGACGGGGAGAAGCTGGATTTGCTGAGTACCCTCCTGGACGACACCTTGTACGGGGACCAGGTGGCCACCCCTGTGCTGAGGGCGAGGAGTCAAATGAATAGTGATGAATGAAAAATGAAGAATGCAGGCCCTTGGATTGGCCAGACTCCCGGTGACCCGTTGTAGGGGAGGGGCTTGCCCCTCCCGAATCCCCCGGGGCAATACCAGGGTAACCACGGGCCGGGCAAGCCACGGCCCCTACCACAGCACCACAGGGGGTGAGTCCATGCTTCCGGCGGCGGGAACGCCGCTTCTCCATGGTAGGCCCGGACATGGAAACCACCTAGCTGTAGGGCCAGCTGCCCAGGGGGGCCTGGTATAGTGGCAGGAACAGGAGCCACAGCAAGGGTGACGGGCCGAACATAGGCTTGACGCAGTTTCTGCCTCGTACCCCAAGGGGGGTCCTTAGGGGGGAACGCCCTAAGCGGGTTTTGGTTTCTTTTGCCCGCTCAAAAGAAACCCCCAGCGGGTAGCGTCCCCACCAGGCTGGCAAGCCTGATACAGGGACCGTGGAATGCTCCATTCTTCTGTGATGGTTGATGCCAGGATGGGACAAATCCCGTCTTGACACCTGGGGAAAAACGTGATACAGTGGCTCCAATATGCGAAGACGGAGATAAGTACCCAGGTGTGGAAGGTATTTAAGAGAGAGGATGGTCGGTGCAAATCCTCACCTTTGCCCTGTGGGAAGGCCCTCCTGAGCTGTGACCCCAACGGGAGACCCTAGTAGGCGTCACCGGCCCCCGCCGTTACCGGGTGAGAGTGCGCACATACCCTGTGCGAATTCAGGTGGAACCACGGACATTTTGTTCGCCCTGAGCCGCTGGCTCAGGGCGTTTTTCTTTGGGTCAACACCGAACCCGTTACGCCTAACGGCTCAGACGGCACCTCGCGCCAAAATTTTCCGTGATATTTTGCAAAAATACTCGCCAATACACAAAGTATTGCCTGCGCTTTTTGCTGCATCTGACGAAAAATTTTCTGGTGCGATCTACCGCCTGAACGGATTCGATGCTGCCCCTTGAGCCAGCGAGATATGGAAGGTAAAAACGAAAAAAGGAGTGTCATACATGAAGAACACCGAGAAAACCATGGAGAAGATTGTAAACCTGTGTAAGGGACGCGGCTTCATCTTCTCCGGCTCTGAGATCTACGGCGGCCTGGCCAACACTTGGGACTACGGCCCCCTGGGCGTGGAGCTGAAGAACAACGTCAAGAAGGCCTGGTGGAAGAAGTTCGTCCAGGAGAACCCCTACAACGTGGGTCTGGACTGCGCCATCCTCATGAACCCCCAGGTGTGGGTGGCCTCTGGCCACGTGGGCGGCTTCTCCGACCCCCTCATGGACTGCAAGGAGTGCAAGGAGCGCTTCCGTGCCGACAAGGTCATCGAGGACTGGTGCCAGGAGAACAACTTCGAGCTGGGCAAGCCCGTGGACGCCATGAGCCAGAGTGAAATGAAGGCCTTTGTGGACGAGCACCAGATCCCCTGCCCCTCCTGCGGCAAGCACAACTGGACCGATATTCGCCAGTTCAACCTGATGTTCAAGACCTTCCAGGGTGTCACCGAGGACGCCAAGAACACCGTGTATCTGCGCCCCGAGACCGCCCAGGGCATCTTTGTCAACTTCCAGAACGTCCAGCGCACCACCCGCCGCAAGCTGCCCTTTGGTGTCTGCCAGATCGGCAAGTCCTTCCGCAACGAGATTACCCCCGGCAACTTCACCTTCCGTACCCGTGAGTTTGAGCAGATGGAGCTGGAGTTCTTCTGCACCCCCGGCACCGAGCTGGAGTGGTTTGCCTACTGGAAAGACTTCTGCCACAAGTGGCTGCTGGACCTGGGCGTGAAGGACGAGAATCTGCGCCTGCGTGACCACGACCCCGAGGAGCTCTCCCACTACTCCAACGCCACCACCGACTTCGAGTTTGTCTTCCCCTTCGGCTGGGGCGAGCTGTGGGGCGTGGCCAGCCGCACCAACTTCGACCTCACCGCCCACCAGAACACCTCCGGCAAGGACATGACCTACTTTGACCAGGAGAAGAACGAGCACTATATCCCCTACGTCATCGAGCCCTCTCTGGGCGCGGACCGTGTGACTCTGGCCTTCCTGGTGGACGCCTACGACGAGGAAGTGGTGGGTCAGGACAAAAACGGCAAGGACGACGTGCGCACCGTGCTGCGCCTCCACCCCGCTCTGGCCCCCTACAAGGTGGCCGTGCTGCCCCTGTCCAAGAAGCTGTCTGACAAGGGCCGTGAGATTCAGGCCGAGCTGTCCAAGTACTTCATGGTGGACTTCGACGACGCCGGCTCCATCGGCAAGCGCTACCGCCGCCAGGACGAGATCGGCACCCCCTACTGCGTCACCGTGGACTTCCAGACCGTGGGCAGCGACACCGAGGAGGCCGACCACGCCGTCACCATCCGGGACCGCGACACCATGGAGCAGGTGCGGGTGCCCATTTCTGAGCTGAAGGCCTGGCTGGACGCCAAGCTGGCTTACTAAGACAGGCTATTTGATTGAAAAGACCGGGAGACGGTGCCGTCTCCTGGTCTTTCTTTTGGAAAAGCCTGTGCTTCTTCCCTGTGTGCGCCGGGGTGCAGCGCCCCTGCCAGGGACGCTCCGCTGGGCCCGATTTCTCCCCGATGAGAAATCGGGGAAAGAATCGCCAAAGGCGGGGCCTTCCCCCGCCTTGTGGAATCCACCCCGCGGTACAAGGCCGTTCCTGCGGTGGTTTTCAGGCCGGGCCGAAGAGCACGGACCATACCAAGAAAGTAAAAAGCACTGTTTTTCTGCATCGCTGCTGAGAAAGTGCAGGTTTCTCCTGGTTTCGGCCCTTTCTGGTCCACCCGGCCGACGGCGGCCGGGAAGCGGCCGCATACCACCTAGACTTGAGGCCCTGGCAGGTGTAGCACACCCTTACTTCGTAATCACGCATTGTCCTGAGAAATGCTCAGCCATCTCTGTGACCCTGCCAGGCCCAGGGCCGACTACGGCCCCACCGCATAAAACAAAATAAAACCCTTGGGGTTTCAAAAGGGGCGAGCCCCTTTTGTGGCTTTTCGTCCATTTTGGCCAGTCAAAATGGACCCCAGCGGAGCGCGTCCCCAGGCTGGCCAGCCTGAAAGCTCCATATCATGGGAGAATGCCTTGATGACATACAACATGTTGTGCTGCGCAATTTTTTGAAACTTTTTTGAAAAAAGGTGTTGACATTTTAGGACAAAGTGGGTATACTATCTCTTGCCCTGTTGGGTACGACTTACGGCGGCATAGCTCAGTTGGCTAGAGCATACGGTTCATACCCGTAGTGTCATGTGTTCGAATCACATTGCCGCTACCACCCGGAGAGGCGGCAATGGCCGCCCCTTCGGGACCCAACCTAGCGCCCGCTGTGGGCAACATGGCCCGTTGGTCAAGCGGTTAAGACACCGCCCTTTCACGGCGGTAACACGGGTTCGAGTCCCGTACGGGTCACCATATATGGAGGCTTAGCTCAGCCGGTAGAGCGCTTGCTTCACACGCAAGAGGTCACAGATTCGAGTTCTGTAGTCTCCACCACAAGAAAGGACATCCAATCGGATGTCCTTTCTTTTTTGCGTTCCAGCCACTCTCTTTCCTAAACTATCCACTCGGGGTCAGGCCACCTAGAAGTTATGGACGATGCCAGCACAATATGGTATACTTTCCAAAATAAATATCGTGGGGGAACATAACGTGCATGAGATTTTTTTAGGTGATGTGATCAAACGACGGCGGTTAGAGTTAGGAATGACACAGGAGCAGCTGTGTGAGGGGATCTGCGAACCGATCACCATATCCCGATTGGAAAACGGAAAGCAAACGCCATCTCGCAGCCGGATTAATGCGCTGCTGCAACGACTAGGGCTACCTGGAGAGCGATACTATGCTCTGGTGAGCAAAAATGAGGAAGAAGAAGCTCGGTTGAGAAGAGAGATCAACGATGATATCGTTCAATTCTATCAGAAAATTGGAGAGGAAAAGGTGCAGGTCTGGGAACAGGCGACAAGAGCCTTGGATGAACTGGAAGGGATCACAGACTCGGATGACACGCTTGCCAGGCAGTTTATACTGCGTAATCGTGCTCTGTTAGGAGAGCGTAGTGGGGCCTATCCCTACGAAAGGCAGTTAGAAATGTTGCTGGAGGCCATGCACCTGACCGCACCTCGGTTTGACCCGGAAGAAGTGGGACAGTTGAGGTATACTTGGGATGAGATTCAGCTTATCAACCAGATTGCCATGGTATATGCGCTGACGGGACAAAGAAAAACAGCAATTGGCTTGTACAGCCAATTGCTGAAATATTTGCAGAAGTATATGGAGAGCAAGAAGTATCTTTGCCTGGTAACTTTCAACTATGCCCGGGAGTTAGTTGTAGCCAAGCGATACGAAGATGCCATTGAAGTGGCGGAAATTGGCAGGAAGACATGCATCGATCGAGGGCATTATCAATTTTTGCCCGGCCTTCTGGCGATTAAGGCGGAGTGTGCGTATTTCTTGGGCGACCGAGCTTGCAGCAAGGAGCTATACTGCCAAGCACGCTACATATACAAAGCCATTGGTGATGAACATAACCTTAAAAAGCTCGAAATTGATGCCAGAGAACAGCTAGGAACGGAATTTTCCTTTTAATGTTCAGTAGGATGCGGATCAGGTACGTCTATGGGATTGGGTAAATCCCCTGGCACTGTATCATCTGGTTGTGTTGGTTCAACGGAAGATACGGGAGTGGGGCTTGGTTCAGTAGCCTGCGCATTCCGGGGAAGGACGATCCAGACCGAGAGGGTCAGAAGTAAGGTTGAGAGCAGTATCGTCGATTTTTTCATTCTATTCACCTGATTCTTTTGATTCTGTAGAACTGTTGTAGGAAGCTGTGGAGATAACGGGCTCCAATTCAAATACCTTGGTGAATTGTGCCTTGCGTTTAGATGTCAGATGGTGGCTGACCAAGATTAATGTGAGATTTGGGTTATTCAACAGGCTCTGCTCCACGATATCTGCATTTTTCTGGTCCAGTGCGCTGGTTCCTTCGTCTACCAGAAGAATGGACCGATCATGGATGAGGGCGCGGGCGATGGCGACCCGTTGCTTTTGGCCGCCGGAAAGGTTGCTCCCCTCCTCACCGACAGGGGTGTCCAGCCCCAGAGGCATATTTTTCAGGTCTCCATCCAAGGCACTTCCTTTGATGGCGCACTCAAGCTGCTGGTCGGTAAACTGTCCGCCCAGGGTGATGTTGTCCCGGATGGTGGTATTAAACAAAAATACGTTCTGCTCGATGTAGCTCATCTGACTTTGCAACTGTTGCGGAGTTACCTCCCGCACATCCAGGCCGTCAAAGCGAATGATGCCCTTGTACTCTGGAAGCCAGCCTAAAAGAAGCTTGAGTATGGTGGACTTGCCGCAGCCAGAGGGGCCCGTGAGTGCGTACTTGCCGCCCTTTTGGAAACAGAAACTTTGATCGTTCAAAATGGGCTTTCGTTCATCATAACTGAAGCTGATGTGCTCCAGCGTGATGTGCTCTCGCAGAGGCTCCAGTTGGGGGGCGGTGGCGGCCTTCTCCTCCCCGCCGTGGGTCACATTCTCAAAGTAGGGCTTTGCTGAAGCAAAGGACAGGCGGATTTCTGCAAGATTGCTCAGACCGTTGCTCACTGCACCGCATAGGTTGCCGCCACCCATAATGGCGGCCTGTAAAATAGCTCCCTGAATGGACAGAATGCCAATGAATACATTAACCAGCAGTTGGGTGGCAACGATAAAGAAACCCATTACGCTGTTGACATAGCTGGCGATGGTCTTTTGATGACAGGCGGGCTGTTCCATCTCCCGACTGGCATTGTCACATTGCCGGAGAAAGCGGTCAGACAGCCCAAAGAACCGGAGGACATCGAAGCCGCCTAACAGGTCCTTCAGTTTTCCAGTGGCGGCGGCCTGAGCATCGGCAGTCTTTTTGCCCAATTCTTCCAGCTTTTTCTCGAAGAGTTTGGGCAGGACCATGAGAATGACAAAACTGAACAGAGACGCTACCAGCAAAGACCAGTGGAGAGAGGCCAGGGCTATGATGGCCCACACCACTTGCGAGGCCAGACCTACGCCTTGAAAGAACGGCTCCCATGCTAGCGACTCCACCTTGTTGGTATAGTTGGTCATCCAGGCCAAATAGGTACCGTTATCCTGGGCGTGAAATTCCCCATAACTCTTGTGCAGCAGAGAGTGGGCTACGTCGTGGCGGTATTGGTTGTTCATGGCCATCACAGCCTGGTACTGAACCTTGGTCTGGAGACTTCTGACCAGGAAATACAAGGTCCAGCCCAGCCCGGTGATACCAAGCCAGGTGAGGAAATACCTGATGTCCCGGTCAATGATTCCCTGAAACATCTGCATCATCAACAGGTTTAGGCTGACGTGAATGCCATAGGTAATGACCTGTAAAAAGGCTGCAAGGCTGTTAATTCTCCAGAATTTTTTGAGATAATATGTCATAGTGATCTCCTTTGGCATTCTGTCGCTGTTTTTTGATACGTGTGGATCATTGATAGGCACAAATATAGTTGCAATTGGAAGCTCCATAGAGAACGGTATTCCTCTTGCAGCTCAAATTGAGACAACTGAGTGCCTGGGCGCAAGATACACATTCTATGGGGTTCTTTTCGGTAAGAACCTCCATGTGTAACGCTCCTTTCTTTTGTTAGTGCAACACAAAGCTGTACTTTGTGTCGCTGAAGAAATCATATAATTTTTTCCCCCAATGCACCATATCGTTTCATGTTAATTTCTAGTATCTCATAACGATGACTCCAATAGCTTGAGGCTTGGAAAATCCACATTTCTAGAGAGGAAATTTCTCTTCCCACTACAAGGTCGCTGACCCAAATGCGAAAGCCGTGGGTTTCTCTGCTTTACCCGTGCGACTCTCCGCACAGCATTTCTTTCTGTAAATAAATGCTGAATGAGTAAAATGGTCATCCCTTGACTTTTATGGCCATTATGGCTATCATGTAAGAAGCAAAGGAACAGACAGCCACAAGATGGTCTGTCGCAACGGTGAAGCACGGTGTCGGTCCAGTTTCGGTGCAGTGTGGAGTTTTATGAGGGGTTGTGCAACAACCACAGACTGGATAGCCGAAAGGCGAAAGAAAATGCTAAAAGGACTCTGCGTGTGGGAACACAGGCAGAGTCCTTTTAAACTCGGATGGGAGGTCCCTATGAAATTCTCTTCCCTTTGGCGCAAACACGCGGTGATTGTCCTGCTGCTGGCGGTGATTGCCCTGGTGGCCTGCTTCTACCAGACCCAAAAGGTGGGTTTCCACGAGGACGAGGTGTACACCATCGCCTCCGCCGTCAACCCCGGCAACGGCCTGCTCACCGCCTACGAGGACAACCTCATGCCGGAACACGGCACCCCCGTGTGGAAAACCTCCCACGAAGTGCGGGATTTTGTCACCCTCAACCCGGAAAACTACTTCAACCACATGAAATTTTTACCGGAAATGATGATCTACGACCACTCCCTTATTCTCAACACCACCCGGGGGGAGTTGGACGTGTTGGCAGATGACCCGATGTTGGAACGGGAGGGGCGTCTGGTGGTGTCTTTGCCTGTCTATCTGGACCATTCCGCCCTGTTGGAGCAAATTTCCCAATCCACCGGGTTCCATCAGGTCACCACCCTGTGTACCAGCCCCGACGGCCCCCGGGACCGGGAGGTTAAGGCAAATTTGTACCTGGTTTCCCGCTGAATTCCCATTTTTTCCACGCAGTTGCCTCCAAATGGAGGCGACTGCGTGTTTTTTGTAAAATTCAATTCCAATTCCTTCCGCCCGTGTCGGCGTATTGCCGAAGTTGGTTCAGCGATTTCTCTAAAAAATGGCCCAAATGTTTTGTGCTGTTTGTCAATTGTAAATTGTATAGGCCAGTGGGATAATCTAGAGTGAAAATTTTCCACACAAACGTGGAATGTCTATTCAGTAAAAATTCCGGTACCGGAAAGGGGTGGAGCGTCGCAGCAAACATCTTGTCATCCCAGCGCCTCTATACTATGAAGAGAAAGGACGGAAAACACCCATGCGAAATCGCAACAAACGAGTGGTATCCACTGGTTTGGCCCTGAGCATGCTGCTGAGTATGATTCCCCTTCATACCATGGCAGCCGAGCCGGGGAACACCCAGGCTGGGTACAAGGACCCCTGGAACGCCTCCGCCTCCATCCCCGTGCTGGAGAAGAAAGACGCCATCACCTCTCCCACCTTTACTTATAAGGAGTGGACCGGTGAGGACGGCAACGAGGACGTGTTTGCAGTCAACCGGGAGGAGGCCAGCATGTTCGCCACCTCCAGCGTCATCTACGACAGCGTGGATGCCGCTCTGGACAGCGCCATCAACTTCAACAAGGAGGCCTCCGGCTACGTGCAGTACCTCACCGGTAAGAACGATGCCGACTGGTCCCTGCGCGTGGTGAAGAACGACACCATCGCCAAGGAGAGCTACGCCAACTTCTACGAGACCGACTACACCCCCGATGACTCCTGGAGCAGCGGGCTCCAGCTGCCCGCCAGCTGGACCTATTGGGGTCTGGACTATCCCATCTACACCAATACCCAGGTGCCCTGGCAGGAGGACAACACCAGCAGCGACACCGCTCCTCTGGCCCCTGTCAACTACAACCCCGTGGGTATGTACCGCAAGACCTTTACCCTGGATGAGGGCCTGTCCACGCTGAAAGAGAGGAACGGCCGCATCTACCTGAACTTCCAGGGCGTGGAGGCTGCCTACTATGTGTACCTCAACGGCAAGCCCGTGGGTTACAGCGAGGACACCTACGCCCCCCACAGCTTCGACATCACCGACTACCTGGTGGACGGCGAGAACCTGCTGGCTGTGGAAGTACATAAGTTCTGCGACGGCACTTGGTTCGAGCTGCAGGACATGTTCAAGGACGGCGGCATCTTCCGTGACGTGTACGTCTACGGCGCCCCTCAGGTGCACCTCAACGACTACTTCGTCACCACCGACCTGGACGAGACCTATGAGAACGCCAACCTGGACCTGAGCGTCACCGTGGAGAACGAGTCCGCCCAGGCCGCCTCCGGCTACAAGGTGGACGTGCGTGTGTACAACGAGGACGGCTCCATGTTCGTCAACGGCATGACCGCCGAGGTGCCCACCATTGATGCGGGCTCCAGCCAGACCGTGGACCTGTCCAAGTACGTGCAGGACCCCGAGCTGTGGAGCGCGGAGCACCCCAACCTGTATTACCTGGTGGTGAGCCTCTACAAGGACGGCGGCGCCTACCTGGGCTCCATGTCCCAGCAGCTGGGCTTCCGTGAGATCGAGTTCACCCGCACTGAGGTGGATGGGAGCGGCAACCGCACCACGCAGGACAGCGAGTACAAGCCCATCACCATCAACGGTCAGCCTCTGGTGTTCCGCGGCACCAACCGCCACGACACCGACCCCGTGTACGGCAAGGCCGTGAGCAAGGAAGTTATGGAGAAGGACGTTGAGCTGATGAAGCAGTACAACCTCAACGCCATCCGTACCTCTCACTACTCCAACGACGACTATCTGTACTATCTGTGCAACAAGTACGGTCTGTACATGATGGCCGAGACCAACCTGGAGTCCCACCAGCTGATGAACAACGAGGGCAAGCAGGTGCTCTTCAAGGAGCTGGCCATGGACCGCACGGTCACCACCTTCAATCGTTTGAAGAACGTCAGCGCCATCGTGTCCTGGTCCACCGGCAACGAGAACTACTACAAGAGCAACGCCAACTATGCCGACTACATGTTCTATGATCTGATCTGGTACTTCAAGGACAACGATCCCACCCGTCCGGTGCACTCCGAGAGCTCCAACAAGGCCAACGGCACCGACATGGGCTCCAACATGTATCCCTCCGTGGGCACTGTTCAGGGCGAGGCCCGCAACAACATGCCCTACGTGATGTGCGAGTACGACCACGCCATGGGCAACGCCGTGGGCAGCATCAAGGAGTACTGGGATGCCGTCCGTTCCGGCGACAACATGCTGGGCGGCTTCATCTGGGACTGGGTGGACCAGGCCCGTGTGGTCACCTATCCCACCAGCTATGAGCTGGCCGACTATCCCGGCAGCGTGGCCGGCGCCCAGAGTGTCAACAAGGAGCCCGGCGAGGGCGCTTTGTCCGACACCAGCCTGGTCAACGGCTATGTGGGCTTTGAGGACACCGACGGGGCCTACAACGCCGCTCTGTCCGGCGACCGCAAGGCCTTCACCGTGGAAGTTATTCTCAAGCCCACCGAGTTCAAGGCCAACGAGGTCTTCGCCGCCAAGGGCGACAAGCAGTTCGCTCTGAAGCTCAACGGCGACAACAACCTGGAGTTCTTCGTCTACAACGGCAGCTGGAACTCCCTGGTGGTGGAGCAGTCCAAGCTGGGCGACGACTTTTTGAACAACTGGCACCAGCTGGTTGCCACCTATGACAACGGCGCCATGAAGGTGTACCTGGACGGCGAGGAGATCGGCTCCAAGTCCGGCCCCACCTCCATCTCCTCCTCCGGCGCCCTGCTGAGCCTGGGCTACCAGAGCGATTACAGCGGCCGTCAGTTTGCTGGTGAGATCTCCATGGGCCGCTTCTACAACGTGGCTCTGACCCAGGACGAGATCCGTGCCCAGAACTCCGCCACTCCTGCCATCGGCAAGGACGACGAGCGCGTCCTGCTGTGGGCTGAGATGAGCAGCATCCAGGAGAAGAAGGACGGCACCTACAACTACTATGCTCAGGATTATGCCTACTACAACGAGGAAATCTACGGCCAGGCCCTGGACGGCAAGTTCTTCGGCTACGGCGGCGACACCGGCGACTGGCGCAACAACTCCGGCAACTTCTGCCAGAACGGTCTGGTCACTCCCGACCGTGTGGCTCAGCCCGAGCTGGAGGAAGTGAAGTACCAGTATCAGAGCCTGTGGTTCACCGCCTCTGAGGCCGATCTGATGAGCGGCCTGGTGCAGGTGAAGAACGAGAACGGCTTCACCAACCTCAACGAGTACAATGTGGTGTGGCAGCTGATGGAGAACGGCACCGTCATCGGCGAGGGCACTGTCAACGCCGACGTGGGTCCCCAGACCACTCAGACCATCACCATCCCCTATGCTCAGTACATGCCCAAGGAGACCAAGGACGGCGCTGAGTACTACCTGAACATCTCCGTGCAGCTCAAGAGCGACACCCTGTGGGCCACTGCTGGCCACGAGGTTGCCCATGAGCAGTTCCAGGTGCCTGCCAACGTAGAGCAGGTGGCCCTGACTCCCTCCGCCAACGAAGTGGTGGTGGACGACTCCGCTGAGGACGTCATCGCCATCACCGGTGAGGGCTTCTCCTTCAACATCGACAAGGCCAGCGGCGCCATCTCCAACTATGTGTACAACGGCGAGACCCTGCTGACCCAGGGCCCTGTCCCCAACTTCTGGCGCGCTCCTGTCAACAACGACAACGGCAACTTCGACTGGGCCTGGCAGAATGCTGGCAAGGACGCCCAGGTCTCCGGTGACATCCAGGTCATCCAGGCCAATGGTTTCACCTCCATCGCCTTCACCCAGACCTTCCCCAACATGAACGGCCTGTCTCAGACCGTGGTCTACACCGTGGACGGCTCCGGTGCTGTCACTCTGGACCTCACCGTGGACGCCACCAAGACCAGCACCAGCCGCAGCCGCTTCATGCGCATCGGCACCACCATGGTCCTGCCCGAGGGCTATGAGAACGTCAGCTGGTACGGCAACGGCCCCGTGGAGGCCATGTGGGACCGTGAGTCCTTCGCCCGTGTGGGTGAGTACTCCTCCACCGTCAACGAGCTGTTCTTCCCCTACCTGGACACCGAGGACACCGGCACCCTGACTGGGGTGAAGTGGTTCACCGTCACCAATGACCAGAGCAACTACGCCATGGCCATTGCCGCCCAGGACACTGTGGAGGCTCAGGCTCTGCACTTCACCGCCGACGACCTGACTCAGGCCCGTCACCCCTATGAGCTGACCTACGAAAACGAGACCTATCTGTCCATCAACTACCGTTCCCAGGGCACTGGTAACGCCAGCTGCGGTCCCGACGTGCTGGGTCAGTACACTCTGCCCACCTCCAAGACCTACAGCTACGCCTACACCATGGTGCCCTACACCGTGAAGGACGCCGACCTGTACGACGTCACCGCTCCCTTCCGCACCGCTTCCGTGGTGGATCAGGACTCCGCCGTCAAGGAGCTGAAGGAGGCCATTGAGTCCCTGGTGGTCACCTCTGTGGACCAGGAGGCCGAGGTCAACAAGCTGGTCAACTCCTACAACGGCCTGTCTGACGCCCTCAAGGAGCAGCTGGCTGACGCCAAGGCTCACCTGGACGAGCAGGTCGAGATCCTGGAGACCATGAAGGCCGATCCCTACTACCACGCTGTGGTGTCCGATCAGAGCGCCAATGGCTTTGATGTGGACGTCACCGAGAAGTATGACACCGTGTCCATGGGTATGGATGCCGAGCAGGGCACCTACATGAGCGGCCACTTCCTGGTGGACAACGAGGGCGCCAAGGAGGCCATGAACGAGGTCATCGGCGGCTCCAACAGCTTCACCATGGAAGCCGTCATCCGTCCCAACGTCTATGACACCTCCGGTTCCTCCTTCAACATGATTATGGGTAAGGGCGACAGCTCCGCTGCCTTCCGTATCTCCGGCGGCAACCTGTACTTCTTTACCTACAACGGCTCCAACTGGATGCCCACTCCTCCCGACGGAGAGGCCTCCAACTTCCCCATGAACAACGAGCTGGTGCAGCAGTGGCTGCGTGTGGCTGCTGTGTATGACGGCAGCAACGGCGGCACCATCAGCGTCTACCTCAACGGCGAGCTGTCCAGCACCCGCAGCAACGTGGGTGAGGTCCAGCCCTCCGACCTGTACCTGGGCATCGGCGTGTGCCCCGACACTGGCCGTACTTCCATGAGCGACTTCAGCTCCGTGCGTCTGTACTCCAGCGCTCTGGACACTGAGGCCCTGAAGGCGGACGACGAGACCAACCTGGCCCGTGAGGACGTGGCCCTGTGGTACGACTTCAGCCAGATCAACTACACCACCACCACCGAGGTGGAAGTGGTGGAGGACCTGCCCGCCTACACCTACCTGGGTGAGAAGCCCGCCCTGCCCGACGCCATCTCCGTGTCCGTCAACGGCGGCGAGCCCTTCGACATGAACGTGACCTGGAACCTGGACAACCTGAACCTGGACCAGGTGGGCACCTATGAGATCTCCGGCTCCCTGGCCAATGGCCAGACTGTGAAGCACACCATGGCTGTGGTGCCCGACGACGTGGTCTACTTCGTGGACTCCGGCGCCACCGACTTCACCTCTCTGGGTCAGATTCTGGTGGACGCCAACCAGGACACCATCCGCAACGCGGACGCCGACGTGGCCTACACCGCCGAGAACGGCTGGGGCTACCTCAACGGCGAGAACACCGGCACCGACAACGGCAGCACCGGTTCCGCTTACGACACCCTGCGTCACATGACCAAGGAAGCCACCGGCAAGTCCCTGAGCTATCAGTTCGACGGCTTGAAGGCTGGCACCTACAACGTGTATGTGGGCTATCAGGATCCCTGGACCCAGTGGAGTACCACCCGTCCCACCACCATCACCCTCAACCAGGGCGAGACCAACCTGGCCACCCTCAACGGCGTGGAGCTGTGCACTGCCACTCCTGCCTATGTGACCATGGAGAACGTGGAAGTGGCTGCGGATGGCACCGTCACCCTGACCCTGGCCCCCGAGAAGACCGGCGACTCCAACTATGACGTGCTGGTCAGCTACATCCTCATCACCGCCGTGGGCGGCGAGGAGCCCGATCCCGAGGAGTACACCGTTACCGTGAACACCCAGGGCGAGGGTACCGCCACCGCCGAGCCCACCACCGCTACCGCTGGCACCACCGTGACCCTGACTCAGCAGGCTGCTGAGGGCTGGCACTTCGTGGAGTGGCAGAGCGAGGACGTCACCGTCACCGATAACACCTTCGTGATGCCCGAGGGCAACGTCACCGTCACCGCTGTGTTTGAGGAGGACGAGACCCCCGAGCCCGGCGATGTCAACAAGACCCTGCTGGAGAAGACCGTGGCCTATGCCGACACCCTGTCCACCAACGGTGTCACCGACACTGCCAAGAAGGCCTTTGAGGACGCTCTGGCCAACGCCAAGACCGTTCTGGCTGACGCCGACGCCACCCAGGACGAGGTCAATGCCGCTTGGAACCAGCTGCTGGAAGGCATCTGGGGCCTGGGCCTGGTTCAGGGCGACAAGGACGAGCTGAACCGTCTCATCGCCAAGGCCGAGGACATGATGGCCAACGCCGACAAGTACGTGGAGACCAACTGGCAGCAGCTGGTGGACGCTCTGGCCGCTGCTAAGGACGTGGCCGCTGACGGCGACGCCATGGATGAGGACATCAAGCCTGTGGCTCAGGCTCTGCTGGATGCCATCCTGGCTCAGCGCTTCAAGGCGGACAAGTCCATCCTGGAAGACCTCATCGGCAAGGCCGAGGGCATCGACCTCACCGGTTACACCGCCGAGTCCGTGGCCACCTTCCGCACGGCTCTCCAGAACGCTCAAGCTGTCATGGCCGACGAGACCCTCACCGAGGACGACCAGGCTACCGTGAACGCCGCTGTGGCTGCCCTCAGCGACGCCATGAACGGCCTCACCGCTGGTGGCGCTCCCGAGACCACCGACAAGCCCGAGGCCTCTGAGAAGCCCGAGAGCACCGACAAGCCTCAGGCCACCGAGAAGCCCGCTGAGAAGCCTGCTCAGACTGGCGACTCCGCTCAGCTGATGCTGTATGTGGCCGCTCTGGCCGCCGCTGTGATGGCCCTTGGTGCTGTCACCGTGGTGCGCAAGCGCCGCGGCAACTAAGTTCTTTCCAGACGGAAGAACCCGCCAAACTAAGACGAAAGCCCGGAGGAAGCACCTGCTTCCTCCGGGCTTTCTCTTTTGGCGTATCCTCCGCCGTCAGCTTTTGCCACATCATCCTGTGCCGCTGTGGTAGGGGCCGTGGCTTGCTCAGCCCACTTTGCCGGGGGCCTGTTCTTCTCCGATGTCTCAGGCGCAGACCAGCGCCCCAGCCGGGGACGCTCCGCTGGGGTGACTTTCTGGGTGGGCAGAAAGTCACCAAAGACCCACCAAAGGCGGGGCCTTCCCCCGCCTTGTGGAATCCACCCCGCGGTACGGGATGCACCTGCGTCCTCCTGGTTTCGGCCCTGGTCCTGGATGGGTCACATAGATGGCTTGGAGGCACGATAGACAGCACCTACTTCTCTGCCGGATGGTGCTTCTACTCCCCAGGGCCTTACCCTGGTAAGCCGCTGTTCCCAGCGATGGGCAGCCAGGCTCCCGGCGGCGGGAACGCCGCTTGCCCAGGTAGGCCCGGAGGTGGAAACCGCCTGGCGATAGGGCCAGTTGCCAGGATAGCCTGGTGTGGTGGCAGTAACAGGGGCCACAGCAGGGGTCACGGGCCGGCCTGAGAACCACCGCAGGGGCAGTTCTCAGGACGGGCCGAAGGGTCAGCGCTATGCCAAGAGGAAAACATGCTCTATTTTTCTCTATCGTTGCTTGGAAAGTGCGTGTTTCTCCTGATTTCGGCCCTTTCTGGTCCACCCGGCCGACGGCGGCCGGGAATCGGCCGCACACCGCCCAGACTTGAGGCCCTGGCGATGGAAGGGAAATCTGTCAGCGGAGTAGGCATACCCTAGAGATGTGATACGCCATCTATGTGACCCCACCGGGACCAGGGCCGACTACGGCCCCACCGCACAAAACAAAATCAAATTATTGGGGTTTCAAAAGGGGCGTGCCCCTTTTGTGGCTTTTCGTCCATTTTGGCCACTCAAAATGGACCCCAGCGGAGCGTCCCCGGCTGGGGCGCTGGGTTCTGCCAAGGAAATTGGAGAAGCAGATTGTTTCACCTTTGCGTAAAGGCGGAGGATACGCCAAAAGACGAAAGCCCGGAGGAAGCAGGTGCTTCCTCCGGGCTTTCGTCTTAGTTTGGCGGGTTCTTCCGTCTAAGAAGAACTTAGTTGCCGCGGCGCTTGCGCACCACAGTGGCAGTGCTCAGAGCCACCACAGCGGCACCCAGAGCGGCCACATACAGCATCAGCTGAGCGGAGTC